>CAZSLS010000004.1:0-91353 GCA_964607575.1 uncultured Planctomycetaceae bacterium
CAGTTGGATCAGTGATGAACCGCACCAGAAAAGGTGATATAGTTGAATTCAGCGGTAGTTTAATAAGGATCGACGCGAAAAAAGGTGATTGGCATTGGGTCAGTTCCTTGAGCCGTACTGATACTGGCAGTCATGCTTGTGAAGTGGTCTGGGTGGAAAGTTTCGAAATACAAGAACTCTAACAAGGCAATCCGTTTCGTCTTTCGCACGGGCGGGTCAGTGCAGACCAAGGAGTTGTGTTATGCTTGCAAGAATGTCAGTTGTTCTACTGATTGGATACGCTTTCGTTTGCATAGGATGTTCGCAGCCCTTGGGGAAGTTCGAAGAATTTATTCCGGTGCAAATAGGTGTGGAAACACAGCCTTTCACGTTTCACCCTGAGTATTGGAGAGACCCGGATTCTGTTACAGGGCTTCCGCTGTTGCTGGATGACTATGGCCACGAGTATAAGGAGATTCATGATCGAGTCATGGTGCGAGAACATATGGTCAGATAAATACCATAACCAGCGTGTACAATCCCGACGTACGTCGGGACCACCGGCGCCGATGCCACGAAACGTTATGCAGACGACACAATGATTGCGGAGATGAGGCACTTGACGGTGATGGATTTTGGGACTAGCTTCTGTGCGTCTGCGGCAGTCTGACGCCTACGGAATCGGGATTGGCTAATGACTCCAAGAACTGTGTCCATCTTGAGAACATCCGCATGTGTCGTGGATATCTTCTTGGCTTTGGCGCTCTCTGTTCTCGTGTTCGTTTTTGTGTCTCCGTGGGAGGGAGGCCGCCAGGCCACACTGTACATGCTCGCCATTGTGTGGGGGTATGCCATTGCCAATATCGGTGCACTCATCTCAGAATCACGCCTTTGGCGTATCATGTGGTCCGTACCTGCCGTGTTGGTCAACCTGGGGGCCTTGTGGATTGCACGTTGCCTTCTTCTTGAGTTTCTTATTGACCTTGATCCCATCCCGGTCGTAGTTTGCCTGGCCCTTCTGGTGCTGGTGCTCCTCAATGCCCTAGTGATGTTTCTGAGACCGCTCCCGCCTCGCAAGGGCGGGTAATCCCTACCACAGTTGACATGGCCGACCGTGGCGCGGGATACTGAGCGTGGCCAGGCGGTCCGATCTAATAGCATAACAACCGTGTGCAATCCCGACGTATGTCGGGACCAGCGGCGCCGATGACACGAAACGTTAGCTGCAGAAGGAATATACCCATGCTGAAGTGGATTCGTTCACGGTTCGCGAAGGGGCCCAAAGACGATCCGGTCCCAATGGACTTTGACGCCCTCAAGTCGGAAGTCGAGCAAGTCCTTGCACTGGATTTGTCTTCGGATAAGTCTCGTGAAGAACATGGCGAATTTGTGCTAAAGGTGCTTCGCCAACTCGATGCGGAAATCGTGAACATCAGGCAGCAAGCTAACGGGTATCCTGCAAATCCAATCTCAGCGCTCGTCTGGATGAATGGTGCGGGGTACGGTAATCTCGCATGTGCGTTGACTGAGCATTTTCACAATGCGGGCTGGCTCAAACGCGAAGAAAACGCTAGCGCACTGTGGGCGGAAGTGACATTGGCAGTTTGCTCGCACTACCATCACTTGGTCGGCCCGGCAATGCTGGCAAATGCTGATTGCCATGATCGGCTTGGCAATGCTGACCGGGCAACGGAAATGTACAGTGGCGTGGTCAAGGATTTCGCGTTTATCGCAGATGATTGGGCCAACGAATCGGATTCTCCGCATGATGAAGATCGTCTCGCGCTTGAGTCGCTCCAAACTGCCGTAGATCGGCTGCTGACACGCGGCGTCAGCGACCTCGACGGTATTGATTTAGCATCAATTCAGGCTCAAACAGGAGCGGTTCTGTTGCGACCACGGCCAGACCAACAGCAAGAACACAGTTAACAATCGCATTCACCGGACGTCACTACGCGCCGCCGGTGATGCGTGACGTTCGCCACAGCAGGGAGAGAGGAGCACACATGAGAGAGAAGAGCGTCGGCATCCGGGATCATCAACACCCTCAACAAGGAGATGAATTGACAATGACTTGGAGAAGACGTTGCTTTGCAGCGCCCACTGCTACATTGGCCGCCATGATCCTTATCTGGGGCTGCGCCGCGCAACGCCCAACGGTAAAAGGACCCGATTCGGCTTCCGAACCCCGCTTTGTGACAGTTACCGTGCGGGGAAAGTCGTGCGTTGTGAAGCGCCATGGTGAAGAAAGGATTCTGTTCAAGAGCAGTAGTCCGCTGCAGGCAATCGAATGGGCGTTGAACCACAGCCGTATCACCGTACTCACGGGCGGGGAGTTCAATGTCGCCGGAACGTTGAACATTCCGCGACCGAATGTGTCGCTTATCATCGCCGCGGATGCGACGCTGCAGCCCGCCGAGAAAGCTGAACTCCTCATAGTCTCCGAGGGGCACGGGAACTACCGTCCTCTGATTCACAACAAGGGCATGGACAATGTCGCCGTTATAAACCTCGGTACACTCCGCACTCCTCAGCAACGCGGGGGGGCATGCATCATGTTCAATGGCCGAAGCGGCGGCGAAATTGGCATCGACGGCGGATTGGTCTTCTCCGCAGGAACGATGGCGCAATGCGGCGATGCAATTTGGCTGGTCGATTCGAAGAATCTGCAGGTGCCTTTTGCCGGTGACAAGAGCTACGGCAACAACCTGATGGCAATCGAGGGATGCGAGGACCTGGAGATCGACGTCGTAGCGGGTTTGGCCGGAATTAGAAGTAACAGGCTCAAAGGCAACAGCAAAGGAGACTTCGGCGGAGAGAATGAATCCATCGATCTGAACAGCTACTGCCGGAGGATACACATCCGTCGCATGATCGGTGCTTCCTATTCCGAGCAGATTCTGGATGTCAACAATTCAACGGACATCACTGTCGATGAGATAACCGGCTACACGGGCGGCGACAAGTTCAATGGACATCTAGTGGACATCATTAACTACGGCCCAAACGGACGGCGTCTGACGCAAAGGCCGCGGATACCGAAGAGTGAGAAGATCAATATCCGTTCAAAAGGCGTGGCCCGTGAAAGAATCAGCGATTGGAAGATCTCGGCAGACGCCGAAGGGATGATGAAATCGCTACCGAAGTTGCGCGTCCGGGTACGGCTGATCGGGAATCCGGGAAAAGAGGAAGTGACTGTTCTTGACAGGACCTATCGGTTCGACCTGAAAGAGATACCAAAGGTGCCTGTCGTGGAGTAGCAGGAAAGTGAGATGATCATGAGCAAACCATCCGCAAGCAACAATCAGCAGTCGTCCAGACGGGAGTTTCTCAAAACTACGGGCGCTGCGGCTGCCGTGCTCGGTCTCTCGACGCCGGCGACGGCGCAGTCGGCACAAACACGGTCAGCAGGCAGGGCTCCCAGGCCCATCCGTGTGGGCATCGCCGGCGGAGGACATTTTGGCAACCACTTTCATTACTTCAAGGACCATCCGGACTGCAAGGTCGTGGCGGTCACCGATCTGAGGCCGAAACGCCGCGCGCGACTGATGAAGACCTATCACTGCGACAAAGCGTACGATTCGCTCGAAAAGATGGTCGAAGATCGCCACATCGACGCCGTGGCAATCTTCACCGACGGAAATCTTCACGTCGACCACGTGGTCAAGTCAATGAAACGAGGCAAGCACGTGCTCTCGGCCGTACCTGCCGTATGGGGCAGTTACGAAGAGGCCGACCTGCTCTACGCCACCGTCAAGAAAAGCGGACTGACCTACATGATGGCCGAAACCAGCTACTTCTCGGACTTCACTATTTCGGCAAGGAAATTCCACCGGGAGGGGCGCTTCGGGGAGGTCTATCTTTTCGAAAGTGCCTACCACCATCCCGGACTCGAGAAGCTCTATTTTGAAAATGGCAGCGACGGGCCTCCGTGGAAAAAAGGACGAAAGACCTGGAGACACGGCTTTCCGCCCATGTTTTATCCAACGCACAACGTCGGCTACTTTAGCGGGGTGACGGGTGAACGACTTGTCGAAGTCACTTGCACCGGATTCGGCGACGACAGTCCCATCCTCAAGGACAATGCCTATAAGAATCCATTTTGGAACTGTTACGGACAGTTCGTCTCCGACAAAGGTCACACGGCGCGAATCGACGTCTGCTGGAAAGGCCCCGTCGTGTCGGGCCACCCGACTCGGTGGACAGGAACCGACATGAGTCTTTACGCTAACAACCACCCAGGCTCCGCACTGCTTCCACCAACGCTCGTATTCCATGGAGACGGTTCGGCGAAAGACGCATCCGGGTACAGTCATGAGAAGATCAACCGGAAACGATTTGTCCAGGAAGACTGGTATCGAACCGAAATGCTGCCCAAACCGCTGAGGAAGAAGAGCGGGCACTGCAACTCCCACCCCTTCATCGTCCACGAATTTATCGATGCGCTGAAGAAAGGTCGGCGGCCGGTCTTGCACGTAGCCGAAGCCCTCGCCTACACGGTCCCGGGCATCGTCGCGCACCAGTCGGCCCTTGCCGGAGGACGGCGTATGAAGATCCGACATTATGATCCTGTTTGAACCGAATTGAATGGCGAACAAGACGCTCTAACGGACCCCGATGTACCCCGAAGTTCTTCGGGACTTTCAGCATCGGGACCGCTGAGCTTTAACGTTATATATGAAAAGACAACGCCAGTCATATTCACGGTATTGTGTTCATTGACGCCGCGAACGGTGACCTGTCTGGTCCGTCGTTGGTGCGGGACAAACGATTTGGCAACGCAATTACCATTGAAGACACTACAGCATTGACACGTGGGGTATGTAGTCTAGATTCTGCGGCCGGCTTTTCTGGCTTCGTTGATTTGCTTTCGGCTGCGGTGCTGGTATTCCCTGAGTGTCTCGATTCCGTATTTCTTGCACAGCTCGCGGACGCGGACGCCGGGTTTGACGGCTTTCAGGAGCCACCATGATTCCATACCGTAATGGCGTTCGATGACCACCTTGCCTTTGTGGTCGGCCAGCAGTTTCCTGACCTTCCCTCCGTTGAAATTGTGGTGGATGAAGGTCCGGTCCAGGTCCAGCGTTGCGATGAACTGCTTCGGGCGCGGTTTTTCGACGTCGCCCAGTGTCTTGCCCGTGATGTCGATGATGTTACCCGCCCCGACCGGCACGACGTAGTAGTGATAGAGCATGGCGTATGCGTTCATGGGCGAACCGCCTCCGTAGGCGCTCGGCCAGAAGACGATGTCCACATTCTTGTTGTCGCACTCCTGCCAGAGTTCGGCGAAGTTCAGGTCGAAGCACGTCAGG
This sequence comes from uncultured Planctomycetaceae bacterium, assembly GCA_964607575.1. Lineage (GTDB taxonomy): Bacteria > Planctomycetota > Phycisphaerae > SM23-33 > SM23-33 > BS750m-G57. The sequence goes on from CAZSLS010000004.1 coordinate 5,292, forward strand.
ATACCGATCCGCCCGAAGTCGGTATCGAAGGCCTTGACCCCGTCGCGGCTGCAATGGAGCTTCTCGCCCCAATAGACGAACACCTTGCGATAGAACCCGGCGACCTTGCCCTTGCGGTCGATCAGGACGGCGGTGTTGAACTGCTCCTTGCCGGCCTGTTCGCGGATGGGGCAGACGATGTACATGTTATACTGTTTGGCGAGCTTGGCTACGGCGCGAGTGGTCCGCCCCGGGATTGCCTCAGCCGTCGTACCGGCGAACTCTTCGGGCAGGCAGGCGATATCCACGCCGTTCTTACCGGCAGTGTGAAGGTGATCGATCGCCAGCTTCAGTTTCGCCGCGTGGTTACCCCCGAAACCGATAGCGATCGCCGCGACCTTGACCTGCCTTCCGGGCAGTTTTGCCCGATCAAGTTGGGGCTTTTGGGGCTGTTTCTGCGGCTGGCCTGCCCAGGACAAGCCCGCCACGACGAGAACCGCCAACAGATGCAAATAGAAAATTCTTCGAATTCCAGTCATTTGTCCTTCTCCTGATACGCTGCCGGGAACCGGGAATTACTTGCGATGCATCATCAGATGATAGGCCAATCCACCTGCGTGGGCAACAGTGCCGCCGCCTGTCGTTCGATCTTGAGATAACAAAGGCAATAGTGTAGTATGACAGTGTGAAGAGTATATACATTGAGACATCAATTCCGAGTTTCTATCACGAGACGCGGCCGGAACCGGAGATGGTGGCCAGACGGCACTGGACACGACAGTGGTGGGATCAGTGTGCCCAGCGATACAGTCTCGTCACGAGCGAAGGTGTGATTGCGGAGCTACAGGAAGGCCAATACGAATTTCAGGACCAAGCCGTGGACCTGGTCGGCAGCCTGCCCCGCCTGGAAATCGTCGATGACATCGCAGACATCATTGACGTATATCTCGATAATCATCTCATGCCCAAGGAGCGTCTTGGCGACGCCCTGCACTTGGCGCTTGCCTCGTATCACAAGTGCGACTTCCTATTGACTTGGAATTGCAACCATATTGCCAATGCCAACAAGTTTGAGCATATACGCATAATCAACACACGACTTGGATTGTTCGTCCCTGCATTGGTAACACCCATGGAATTGACCCAGGAAGATACGCCATGACTGATTCGACACTGCAACGCGTATGGGATTCGAGAGAGGCGATCTCACGTCGGTGTGAATACGACTCACACAAGCTCGTTCGCTTCTACCAATCCCGCCAGAAAACAAATGATCGAACAAAGCCTTCGGACGCGACTTCGGATTCAGCGCCAACCGCGGAATCCGAAGCGGTTCAAGGCTGAATGCGACTTCCAGTCATTTGTCCTTCTCCTGATACACTACCGCTGTTCGGAGTTATTTGCGTTTCTTCTTCTTCACGGGCCAGGGCAGTACGTCGCAGCGTTTGGCCCATGCGTCGTATTTGGCTTTCAGTTCCCGGACCTTGGCGGGATTCTTGCCTGCCAGATCGGTCAGTTCCGTGCGGTCTTTTTCGAGATCGTAAAGTTCCCACACGCCGCCGTCGCGCGAGACGAGTTTCCATTTGCCTGCCCGGACGGCCTTGTTACCGGTGTGTTCCCAGAAGATCGCTTCGTGTCCGGGGCGTTTCTTGCCCTGGAGGATCGGCAGGAGGGACTTGCCTTCAAGCGGCGTGATCTTCTTGCACTCGAATTCCTCGGGGTACTTCGCTCCGGCGACGTCGCAGCAGGTGGCCATGATGTCGATTATGTGCCCGGTCTGATCGGTGAGCTTTCCCTTCTGTTTGACCACCTTTGGCCAGTGGGCGATAAGCGGGGTTGCGATCCCACCCTCGTGGACCCAGTGTTTGTAGAGTCTGAACGGGGTGTTGCTAAGGTTGCCCCACGACTGTCCGTAAGTACACCAGAAGTTGCTCCCGCGCCCGGGTTTGCCCTTGCCCCAGTCCCAGCCCCACGGTCCGCCTTCCCAGTTGCCCCCGTTGTCCGAAAGGAACAGTACCAGGGTGTTGTCCAGGGCGCCGGTCTTCTTGAGCTTGTCGATCACCCGGCCGATACCATGGTCCATGCGGTCGATCATCGCGGCGTATATTTCCATCCGCAGGAGTTGGTCTTTCTTCTTGTCCGCGTCGACGTCCTTCCATGCCTGGACTTTGCTGTTGCGCGGCGTGAGGGGCCAGTCCTTGTCGATGATGCCCATCTTCACCATTCGCTCGTAGCGCTCGGACCTGAGGGAGTCCCAACCGGCGTCGTATTTGCCCTTGTACCGCGCCATGTCCTGGTCGCGAGCGTGCATCGGAAAGTGCGGCGCAGTGTACGAGAGGTAGAGGAAGAATGGCTTGTCGGCGCGCCCGTGCCGGTCGATGAACTTGACCGCGTAGTTGCTGAACGCGTCGGTCATGTAAAACTCTTTGTCCTTGAACGTCTCGTCGTCCTTGAGGTTCCATCTTTTGTGGCCTCTTGCCATCGGCCCGGGCTTCCAGTAGTTCGATCCGCCGGGAAGGAGGACGAACGAATCGTCGAAACCTCGATCCGCGGGCCATTGGCCCTGCCTGGCGCCGAGATGCCACTTGCCCGACATCAGCGTTGTGTAACCGGTCGCTTTGAGGGCCTCGGCGATCGTGACGCACCGGTCGTTGAGATATCCCTGGTATGCGGGCTTACCGAGATTACCGGTCATATGTCCGACGCCGGCCTGGTGCTGGTACAGCCCCGTCATCAGCGACGCGCGGGTCGGGCAGCAGCGGGAGGCGTTGTAGAACTGGGTGAATCTCAGTCCGTCGGCGGCCAGCGCGTCGATATGCGGCGTCCGAACCTCTCCGCCATAGCAACCGATGTCGGAGAACCCCATGTCGTCGGCCATTATCAGGACGATATTGGGTTTTTTTGCGGGCGTTCCCTCAGCGGCCGACAGGCGCCCTGGTGAAAGCAAAGCGGTTGCGCCACCGGCTGTCGCGCACGCGGTGTACTTGAGAAAAGATCGTCTGTTCATGAATCGCCTTCCTTCTGACTGTCAGTAGCGAACTGTATTCCCAGCCTTTCGCTATTCCGTAAGGCATTTCATAATAAGCTAACCCGCCGGCGCGGGCAACAGCGAGGCGGTCAAGAGTGCGTTTGACAAAGACCGACCGCAGCGGTAGGATATGGTCTGTGAACGTTTCAGGAGAGTGATGTCAGTGCTTTCGCACATTATTAAACTGCCCAAGACGGGCTTCGGGTGACTAGGTTGCCCGACTTGTCCGGCCGGACACATGTCGTGTTCGGTAAAGCACGCAAACCGCCTTGCCGCCCGCGCGGCTGGGGCGCTTTGGGCAGGATGACCTCCGAGCAGATTCCTCCGTCTCGGTTTTCAGTTTTTCGCTTTGGTCCTTTCCTGCCCGCCCCGGTTACCCTTATCGCGTGTGGCCGCCGGCGCCAGAAAGGAATTGATCATGTCAGCGAAGAGAAGTTATTTTGCATCGGTAGTATTGGTTGTTGTCACCGTTACGTTGATCGGAGCTTGCGGATGCACGCAGGGCTCGTCGTCGAAGATTGTCGTGGGGATCAAGTCGTCTGACCCCGCCGGCGCTCGGGAGCAGTATGCCCCGTTCGTTAAGCTGATGTCAGAGAACACCGGTCAACCGGTCGCCCTGAAGGTCTGCAAGGACGCCGATGCGTTGTGCCGCGCCTCAGCCGCCGGCGAGATCGGCTTCGTGATCGTCTCGCCCACGGACTATGTCGCCATGAAGAACACCGCCGCTCTCGAAGCGGTGGCCACCAAGCTCAACAAGTCCGGTACGCCTTACTGCCAGGGCACGCTGATCGCCTCCAAGGGCAAGGGCGTCAAAGGTATCGGCGACCTGAAGGGCAAGCGGTTCCGTTACGGTCCGAAGGGCAGTTTCAACAAGAATCTCGCCGCCCTGGCCGCGTTCAAACAGGCGGGTCTCAAGCCCGGCGACCTTGCCGGGGTGTCTTATGGAAGCGGTTGCGGCGGGATCGCACAAACGGTACTGGACGGGCAGGCCGACGCCGGTGTAATCTGCGACTACTCATGGGACGGTTGGGTCGCGAAGAAAGACGCCAAGATCGGCAAGCTGGCGGTTATCGCCCGCGGCCCGAAGCTCAGGGACACCGTTGTTGCCGCAGCGGGCGGGACTGACGCCGCGACGCGGGAGCAGTTCGTTGGCGCTCTGTTGGCGTTGAAGAACAATCCGACGATTCTCAAGCCGCCGCTGAAGGCGCGCGGATTTGCGCGCAGCACCGACGGTGACTACGATTCGCTGCGTGCGGTGATCGAGAGCCTGGGTCTCTGATTGCTCGGGTGAGGATGGACAGATGAATGCGAAACGTCGACGATGGCGGCGGTGGGGCGATTTTCCGGCCGGTTGGCTGGGACTGGTCGGCGTGGGGCTTGTCATCGGTCTCGGCGCGTCGGTCTTGCAGCAGTACGGTAACCCGCCGAACATGGGCCTTTGTATCGCGTGTTTTCAGCGAGATATCGCCGGCGCCCTGGGCCTGCATCGAGCGAGCGTCGTTCAGTACCTTCGTCCCGAGATCCCCGCGATGGTGCTGGGTTCGTTTGCGGCGGCGTTGATATTCGGCGAGTTCAAGTCGCGCGGCGGGTCGGCGCTGATTCTGCGATTCATGCTTGGCGTTTTCGCGATGGTAGGCGCGCTGGTGTTCCTCGGGTGTACGTGGCGTGTGCTGCTGCGCCTGGGCGGAGGGGACGGTAATGCACTTGTGGGTCTCGGCGGGGCGGTTGCAGGCGTAGCTGCCGGAAGCCTGTTCCTGCGGCGCGGTTACTCGCTGGGGCGCCCCAAGGGCCTGACGTATTACGCCGGTCTGATGGGACCTATGTTTATGGTCCTGCTGTTCATGCTGTCGATCGCCGATGTGGGGCTCAAGCCCGGACGGGCCGTCTTCGCCAGCGTCAAGGGCCCCGGCGCCATGCACGCCTCGGTCGGACTGTCGCTGGCGATAGGCCTGGTCATCGGATTCCTGGGCCAGCGAAGCCGCTTCTGCACCGTCGGCGCGGTGCGCGATCTGGTGTTGATCCGAAACGGGCGCCTTGCCGGAGGGGCGATCGCCGTCGTCGCGGGCGCACTGGCGTTCAACCTGGTCGCCGGTAAGTTCAACGCGGGCTTTGCGGCCATGCCGATTTCGCATTCGTCCCACCTGTGGAACTTCCTGTCGATGGTGCTTGCCGGTCTTGCGTTCTGTCTTGCCGGCGGGTGTCCGGGCAGGCAGTTGTTCCTGTGCGGCCAGGGCGATGCCGATTCGTCGATATTCATCGCCGGCGCGATCGCCGGCGCCGCGATTTGTCACAGATGGTTCCTGGCGGCAGTGCCCGACAAGGTGGTTGACGGCGTGCTGCAAGTCGGCGGCCCGGGCCCATGGGGCAAGATTGCGGTCATCGTCGGATTGGTCTTCTGCGCAGCCCTGGGCCTCCTGGCCCGAGGGCGCCGGGGCGAGAGCGCTTGAGAGACAAGCCCATGAGTGACGAGAGTTACAGTGTGGTGGTGTTCCATAGCACCCACGCGATGTTCTGCTTGAAGAAGGAACTCGACCGCCTCGGCGTGACGGTGAAGGCCATACCCACTCCGCGACACTTGAGTTCCGACTGCGGTAGTGCGCTGCGGTTTTGCACTTCGCAGAAAGACGTCGTTCGCTCGGCGGTAAGCGACGGGCGGCTGGAGATTCAGGGCATACATGAACTCGACGGATAGAACAATCTACCTGGACCACGCGGCCACATCGTGGCCCAAGCCCGACTCCGTTCGTTGCGCCGCGCTGCGGTGCTATGACGAACTGCTCGCCAATGCCGGGCGGAGCGGACACGGCGCTTCGGTCGACTGCGCCGAATTGGTGTTCGAGACGCGCGAAAAACTCGCGGCTATGTTTGGTATACCCGCGTCGCAGGATATCGTGTTCACCCGCGGCGCGACCGAGGGTATCAACCTCGTCTTGAAGGGCTTTCTGAACGAGGGTGACGTGGTGGCCGTCTCGCCCATGGAGCACAACTCGGTGATCAGACCGCTGAGGGCTCTTGCCCAAAGCAGATCGGTTCGCTTCGAGATACTGCCTGCCGACTGTTTCGGGCGGATCGATCCGGCTGCAGCCGCGGTGATCGCCGACGACCTGTCGCCGCGCCTGGTGGTCATCAATCATGCTTCGAACGTTAACGGAATCGTCCAGGACATCGCTGCGGTCGGGGCGCTGTTTCCCGAGGCGGCGATGCTGGTCGACGCCGCCCAGACCGCCGGCGCGATTCCGATAGACGTCCAGCGCGACGGGATTGATTTCCTTGCATTTTCGGCCCACAAATCCATGGGCGGGCCTACAGGGATCGGAGCTTGCTACATGAATCCGGAATGCGATGTTCGCCCGCTGCTCGAGGGCGGTACGGGCAGCAGATCGGACGATACCGTCCATCCGGATTTCCGCCCGGACCGCTATGAGGCCGGCACGCTTAACCTGCACGGTATCGCCGCACTGTCCGGCGCACTGGAGCATATCGAATCGGCAGATCTGATCGCCGGGCTCAAGAAGGAACTTACCGGGGTGCTTATCGGTGGCCTGTCCGACGTGGATGGAGTGCATCTCTTCAGCCCGGCGGAGGCGGGGGCGTTGATGGTGGCGTTTGCGATCGAGGGTATCTCCCCGGAGGTGGTGGCCCGACGTTTGGAAGAGGACTGCGGTATTCTCTGCCGCGCGGGCCTGCACTGCGCGCCGCAGGCCCACCGTCATCTCGAAACGTATCCCGCGGGCGCAGTTCGCCTGTCACCTGGGTATGGCAATACCGTCGAGCAGATGCATCAAACAGTCCAAGCCGTCCGAACCATCGCGGCGTCCGGTCGGCAAGCGTAATGCACGTCAGGCGTTGGCGGGTTTTCGTCCGAAAGCCAGGTATACCGGCAGGCCGGCTAGGAGGACCGCCAGTCCGATCAGGGCTCCGGTTCCTGTGTATGCTATCGAGCTGTAGAGCATGTATCCGCACATGTTCACGAAGATGATTACCGTAAACGGATATCCCGGAACGCGAAACGGGCGCTCGCGATCGGGGTCCTTGTCTCGCAATACAATTACCGCGACGCCTGTCAGGAGCAGGAATATCCAGAACACGGGGAATGTATAGTCGGCGGCCGCCCTGAATCCGCTACCGACCAATTCGCCGATGCCCCATCCCAGTGAGGGGAGGATTATCAACACGATGGCTATTGCGCTTTGGATTATCAGTGCGTTGGCGGGTGTCCGGAACGTTCCGTGCCACCTGCCCAGCGGGCGGAATGCGGCGTAGTCTTCGCCCAGGGCACAGATCGCCCGCGAACCGGTGAACATGCATCCGTCCATCGCGCCAAGCACCGAAACGGCGACCAGTATGGTCACCGCGGCGCCGCCCCAACTGCCCAGAACCCTTGTCATGGCGTCGGCGGCAAGCGTGTTGTAATGCTGGCGCATCCCCTCGAAGCCCAATACGCGGAGGTACGCCATGTTGATCAGCAGGTAGATAACCGTGATCAGCACGATACTGCCCACCATCACCCAGAGCATATTTCGTCGCGGGCCTTTGAGTTCACCGGCTACGTACGCCGATTCGTTCCACCCCCCGAAGGTAAGCAGCACCAGGACCATCGCCAGTCCGATCGCGCCGGGGTTTCCGCCGGCCGGCGCGGTCGTCGGGTCCGCCGCGACCGAAGCCGGGGCCAGCAGCCCCACCGCCGCGATACCCAACACCCCGACTATCTTCACGATCGTCAGCGTGTTCAGTATCCACTTCTCCGGCCGCAGTCCGATCACGTTTAACACCGTCAGAACGACCGTCGCAACCAGCGCCAGGATCATCGGTCCGCTCGATCCCATCTTCAAGGCGCCGGCCGCATAGTCACCGAACACATACGCCAGCATTGCAATCGACCCGGTCTGGATGACCGTCGCCCTTGCCCAGACGAATCCGAATCCGGCCGGCCTGCCGAACGCCCGCGTGATGTAGACGTACTCCCCGCCGATTTTCGGATATGCAGTGGCCAGTTCGGCGTAGCACAGGGCCCCGCAGAGGCAGAAGAATCCGCCGGCTATCCAGGCGAGCATCATCTCCAGCGGCCCGGACGTGTTAGACGCCACCCACGAGGGGGCCTTGAAAATCATCGAACCTACGACGATCGCGACGACAACGCAGATCGCGTCGATTATCGACAGGTGGCGTGCTGGGGCGTTTGTGTCTGTGGACATACTTTGTCATTCCTTTCGGACGGTAAACTCCCTCACTGCGGATGCTCGCACTGGCGGGCGGATTGCCGAGAATACTACCATGAATCGAGGCGTTTTAGAACCACAGAACCACAACTTCTGAATCCGGTCGCGAGCAAAATGTTTTGCATTTATCGACATGGCGGGAGATAATACTGTATGCATTCCTAGACGCAGGTGTGAATCAGACGCGAAAAATCACAAACACTGCAATCCCGCTGGACCTGTTGGCGTTTGTGTTGGTATGCTTCGGTGGGCCTGTTGATCCGCCCGGTTGCTGAAGAACGTGTCAACCCTAACTCGGTGCCCGATACTTGAGCACCGGAGGATATTCATGGTCGACTTGTGTTGGAAACGCTCGCGTGTGTTGTTGTGGTTGGTGGTGTTGACGGGTCTGACGGCGCCACTGGCGGAGGCCCAGGATCAGGTCGATCCGGCCTTGGACTTGTACTACAACGCCAATTCATTGTGTCATCGCCGCTTCTACAAACAGGCGGTCGACGAGTACAAGAGATTCCTGGAGAAGCATCCCGATCACACCAAGGCCCCCAAAGCCCGCTGGGGTATGGCTATCAGTTTGTACAACCTCTCCAAGCCCAAAGAAGCCGAACCGCTTCTGGCGAAGCTCGTGGGCAGCAAGTGGATCAAGGCCCAGGACCAGGTGCATAATCTCTGGGGTTCGTGTCTCCTGGAACTCAACAAATTCCCCGAAGCCGAAAAAGCGTTCATCTGGACCATCACCAACAATAAAGATCCCAAGAGCAAATCCACAACCGACGCGAGGGTCGGGCTGGTCGAGTCCTTCTACCTCCAGAGTAAGTGGAAGGAACTGGTGACGGCCTCCGACGAACTGCTGACCAATGCGCCGACCTCTCAGCACGTCGACAAGGTGCGTTTTCAGGGCGCGGTAGCCAGGTCGAAGCTCAAAGATTACGCGACGGCTGCGACCGTCTTCGAAAAACTCATCGCTACCAGCAAGAATACCGCCTTGGTCCATCGCGCGATCTTCAGGTTGGCCGAGTGCAAGCACTTGACCGGTAAGTTCGCCGAAGCCGCTGAAATGTACGCCAAGATTGCCAAGGTCGCCAAGGCCAACAAAGGCATCTACAGCGAATATGCATACTACGATCTGGGCGTGGTCTACTTCCTGCAGAAAGACTACACCAAGGCTATCGAAGAGTTGCTGGGCTTCATGAAGGCCTACGGCTCCAGCAAGCTGCGTGAGAAGACCGAATTGTATCTCGGGAGGGCGTATCTCGAGATCAAGGAATACAACAAAGCTGTCCAGTATCTCAGACGCCTCAGCGATCCAAACAACAAGACGTCCACCGTAAAACCGTCGGCAACGTTGTGGTTGGCGAGGACTTATTCCCGTCAGAATTCCAGCGCCACGGTGGTCACCATCCTGACCCCGGTGATCGAGACCTTCGCCCAAACGCCCGAAATGCCCGGTCTGCTCAACGAACTGGCCACTGCACAAATGCGGTTGAAGAAGTACCCCGAGGCCGCCGCACTGTACGCACGCGCGCGGTCCATTTCCAAACCGCCCCAGACGGTCGAATTCCTGCGCCTCCAGGCGTTCTGCCTCAACCAGGCCGGACAGTACGACGCGTCGATGAAGCTGACTGAAAGTTTTATCAAGCAGCATTCCGGCGACGCGACCACGCCCGAGGTCATGTTCATCAAAGCCGAGAACCTGCTGAAGCTCAAGAAGTCCGCCGAGGCGCTCGTTGTCTACATGAAGGTCCTGACCACGGCGCCAAAACATCCGCGGATACCTCTGGTTCACTTCCGGGTCGCCCAGATTCACATCGGCGCCGAGCAGTGGGCCAAAGCTGTCGAACACCTTACGACCCTGCTGGGCGGAGACCACAGCGACAAGGACTTCAACCAGGCGAACTTCATGCTGGGTAACTGCTGTTTCCACCTGTCCAAGTGGGACCAGACCATCGCGGCGCTCGAGACCTTCCTGGAAGAAAAGCCCACCGAAACCAACGTCGACACCGCGGTATACAACCTCGCCCTGGCATGCCAGAGGATGAAACTTGACGACAAGGCGATCGGTATCCTCAGGGACATGGTCTCGAATCAGTACATCCGGCGCGACGACAAGGGCAAGGCCGTCGAAGACGCCGACGACGAGACATTGACCAAGAAAGAAAGGAACAAGAGGAAGCAGAAGAGGAACCAGAGAGCCCAGAGGTACAGGGAGACCCTGCAAAAGCAGCGCCACCACCAGAAGGCGCGCATAGAACTGGGCAAGCTGCTGTACGAGGCCGGAAAATATCCCGAAGCCGCATCGCATCTCCAGACGGCTTTGCAGTACTTCAAGCAGAAGAAGGAAACGGGTGACGGAAACGCCGAGTACTATCTCGGTTGGGTTTACCTCAAGCAGAACAAACTCAAAGAGGCCGCCGGATACTTCGCCAAAGTCGCTGCGTTCCCCGAACACCCGTTCGCACAGGACGCCGCACTACAGTGTTCGATACTTCATATCCGCAACAAGGACGTGAGGAGCGCCCAGGCTGCACTGGCGAAAATGATGTCGGGCCCGAATCCCATCAAGGCCGATCAGGGAGCCTACTACCTCGGTCTGGCGATGGCACGCCAGGAAGACCTCCCCAAGCCCGCCCAAAACGAGAAACGATACACCGCCGCTCTGGCGAACTTCGATACCGTCCTGACCAAGTATCCCAAGAGCGACAAGGTCCCCAACGCCTTGTACTGGAAGGGCAAGTGTATCGCCAAGCTTCCCAAGGAAGGCGGACCCGCCAAAGCCGTCGAGATATTCTCCGCGTTCCTCACGAAGTACCCCAAACACAAACTGTTCGCCGACGTCACGATCGACATGAGCAAGATACAGTTTGACGCCAAGGAGTACGAGGCGGTCATTACGGCAATGAAAGCCCTGCTGGACCCCAATGCCGAACCGCAGATAAAAGGCACGCTGAAAGAAAACGCCCTCTACCTGTTGGGATGGAGCTACTCAAGGACCGGAAAGGCCGAAGCCAGCGCCACCGCACTGGAGGAAATGGCTAAATTGCAGGGCAAGTCGGGCGCCACCACCGCTTCGGCGAGTTTCCAGGCCGGCGAGTCCCGAATGAAACTCCAGCAATACGCAGAGGCGCTCAAGCATTTCCAAAAAGCCGTCAGCGCCAGCGCCCCCAGGGAAGGCACCAAGAAGAATCCCACGCACGCTCCGGCTATGCTTCGTGTAGCCGAATGCGAAGGTCTGACCAACAAATGGAACGAAGCGCAGCGAACGTGTCAGGAATTCCTGAAACTCTACCCCAAATCGCCGCTGGTACCGCAGGTTACGTTTACCTTTGGATGGTCATACGAGAATCGCAAACAGTATCCACAGGCCATCGAGCAGTATCGCATTGTAATCGCACGGAAGAAGAATGACGAACTCAGCGCACGGGCCCAGTTCCAGATCGGTGAATGCCTTTTCGTCACCAACAAGCTCGACGAGGCCATCACCGAACTGATCCGCGTGGAGACCAAATACAGTTTCCCCGAGTGGTCGGCGAAGGCTATACTCGAACTGGGGCGAATCCGCGAAGCCCAGAAAGACGAAGACGAAGCGATAAAGCGGTATAACGAAGTAATCGAGAGATTCCCCAAGAGTGCCGCGGCGACCGTTGCCAAAAGCCTCTTGAGGAAATTACAGTAATAGTAGTCAGAAAAACTGAATCGAAAGGATCCGGAATATGTCGTCAGATACAAAAAGAGCAGTCTGCCAGATTGCGATAGCTATGGTCTTTCTCGTGGGTCTGGCAATAACGGCCGATTGTCTCGCGCAGGGCGCGGGCATCAAAGAAGCCGCCGAAAGCCAGGGTCCCAGGAACGTACTGGACTTGATAATGGCCGGCGGATACGTGATGTTCCCGCTGGGCTTGTGTTCCGTGCTGGCATTGGGAATTGCCGTCGAACGATTCATAAGTCTCACCCGCAGCAAGCTGTTGCCCGTTGAGTTCAGCGAAGGTCTGCGGGGCACGTTCGCCGGCGGGAAGAACTACCAGGCGGGAATGGAGTACTGCGAGGAGAATCCCTGTCCACTGAGCAACATATTCAAAGCCGGAATAAATCGCGCCCCACAGGGCGACGAGGCGATGGAAAAAGCCATCGAAGACGCCGGCGCCCGCGAAGTCAACAAGATGAAGCGAAGCCTCAAGCCCCTGGCCGTTATTGCCCGGGTCGCTCCGCTGCTTGGTCTGTTGGGCACGGTTTACGGTATGATCTCGGCGTTCCAGTCGGCATCTGCGATGGGTGTCGGTAAGGCCGACAGGCTCGCCACGGGCATCTACGAGGCCCTGGTGACGACGGCTACCGGACTTACCCTGGCGATTCCCGTGGTGATCGTATACGAGATACTCTGCCATCGCGTTGATTCGATTGTGGATCACATGGACGATCAGGCGTTCGAGTTCCTGGAGTATACGGTATACGGCGAAGGCGAGAGACTAGTCCCGTTGGACTCCACAGACCCCCCCCCAGTCACCCCAGCCGCTGAATAGGATTAAATCCCATGAGATTTCGACGCGAAGAAGGTGCCGGAGAAGGTATAATCAACCTGGAGTCGCTTCTGGATGTAATGTTCATCCTGCTGATCTTCTTCATGGCTACCACGACGTTCAAAGAAGAAGAGTTTGACATAAAGGTCAATCTTCCGGATGCAAGCAAGAAGCGTACTGCGCTGAGCAGCGCAACGAAGTTGATAGTTGTTAACGTTAGAGGCGAAGACCGCAACGAGGGAGACGCCCTGTATGTAGTTTCAGGGAGCAAGGTCGACTTGTTGCAGCTTCGCAAAATGATCGCCGACGGAGTCAAGGCTAACAAGAATCAGAAAGTCTTGATTCGCGGCGACAAACTAGCCCTGCACGGTAACGTTGCAAATGCGGTGGCCGCCTGTCGCGACGGGGGGGTCGTCGAGGCAAACATCGGTTACGATTACGTACCGACCCAATAGCCGATGCGGAGTGGTGAACTATGGTTGAAGAGCCGAGACAGCAACCGAGCTTTCCGCCGATACCCCAGCCTCTGGAAGAGGTGCGGCTGGCGGTGTTTCCCTGGAAGGTCACGGCCTTAGTGACGACGATGCTTCTGGTGCTCGCGGTAATCGCGATAGCGGCGCTTATCGTGTTGAACGGCTCGGCTCCCATGGAACGTCTGCACTATGAAATGCTGAAGGCCGGAGAACGCGACATAAAGGTGGACCTCCCGGATATGCACGAGAGGCGGACCGCGCTGAACGGGACAACTGGATTGATAGTGATTAACGTTAGAGGTGAAGCCCGCGACAAGGAAGATGCCCTGTATGTAGTTTCACGGCAGACGGTCAACCTGCTGCAACTTCGCAAGATCGTCGCCGACGGAGTCGAGGGCAACAAGAACCAGAAAGTCTTGATTCGCGGTGACAAATATGCCCTGCACCTTAACGTTGCAAACGCCGTGTCTGTATGCCGCGACGGCGGTGTCATCGAGGCAAACATCGGTTACGACTATGTGCCGGTGGAATAGCCCGGGCGAATTGTTATGGTTGAAAACCAGAGACAGCAACTGGACATCCTGCCAATACCGCAGCCTCGGAAAGGGGTGCGCCGGGCGGTGCTTCCCTGGAAGGTCACGGTCTTGGTGGAGATAATACTCCTGGTGCTCGCTGTAATTGTGCTAGCGGTGCTTGTCGCGCTGAACGGCTTGGGTCCTGTGTACCCCGTGGAACGTTCGCACTATGAAATGCTGAAAGCCGAAGAATCCGACATAATGGTTACCCTCCCGGATGCACACAAGAAGCGTACTGCGCTGAGCAGCGCAACGAAGTTGATAGTTGTTAACGTTAGAGGCGAAGACCGCAACGAGGGAGACGCCCTGTATGTAGTTTCAGGGAGCAAGGTCGACTTGTTGCAGCTTCGCAAAATGATCGCCGACGGAGTCAAGGCTAACAAGAATCAGAAAGTCTTGATTCGCGGCGACAAACTAGCCCTGCACGGTAACGTTGCAAATGCGGTGGCTGCCTGTCGCGACGGGGGGGGCGTCGAGACAAACATCGGTTACGATTACGTGCCGACCAAATAGTCGAATAGCCGATGCGGAGTGGTGAACTATGGCTGAAGAAGACCAGAAAAAACAAGCGAAGATTCAGAAGAGACCGCGGCGGCAGCGAAAAGTGCTGCGGCTTGTGTTGGTGTGGCTGGTTATTGCCTTGCTGACACTCCCCGTTGCCGGAGTTATCGCGTTTGCGAACCTCTACCCCGACCAGTGGAAGGCCTACACCGCCAGAAACGGTTTTCCCGTCAGGGATCGGGAGGGGAAGACCCAGCAGATGGCCTGGGAGGAGGTCGAACTGATCGAGGGGGCGGTAAACGAGTTGCCCGACAACACGTCGGCCGGACTGACGAAAGACGGAGAAACGCTTGTTTTCGCGCGGCGCCTCGCGGGCGACGACCAGAAGTCTAATCTCTACATAGCGCATCGCAATGATGACGGGAAGACTTTCACCGCTCCCGAGCTGATCGATACGGTAAACACCGAGTTCAACGAGACCGAACCGTCGATCACGCTGGACGGGCAGCATCTGCTGTTTGCCTCCGACAGGCCCGACGGTACGGGCGGATACGACATATGGGTCTCGCCCAAGACCGATTACGGTTGGGGCACGCCGGTGAATCTCGGTCCGAAAGTCAACAGCGAGTTCAACGAGCGCGGACCGGCGATGAATCCGGCGAAGGACAAACTCTACATCTCCTCGGACCGTCCCAAGGTCGAAACGTCCGATGGCGAGAGGCGGAGGTATTGGCAGAAGCTGTTCGAAGGAACAATGGACAGCGACTACGATATCTTTGTCGTCGACGACATGGTGCTCTCGAAGCACGCCAATCCTCTGAGGGACAGGAAGTATCGCGAAAGCATCATCGACGCGCTCGGCGGAACGGCCGAAACCGAAAAAGCAGTCGAACGGGCGCTGGAGTGGATGAAGAGAACCCAGGAGCCCGACGGGCACTGGTCGATGGCGAAGCATGGCGGTAAGGCGGCGGATTCAGGCGGGACGGGGATGGCGATTCTGGCGTTTTACGGGTGGGGCGCACGCCACGACGAAGAGGGCCCATACCAGGAAACCCTCAAGAAGGCGCTTGGATGGCTTGTCGCCAAGGGCGAGAAGACCAAAGGGGATTACTCCGGGGATGGCGGACAAATGTACGGCCACGGTATGGCGACTATCGCGCTGGCTGAGGCGTACTCGATAACCAGGGACCCCGCTCTGCTCGAACCGCTCAAGAAATCGGTGCTGGTGATCGTCAAGAGCCAGAATCCCGAGCACGGCGGATGGCGGTATACTACCACGTCTAAAGACGGCGACACTTCGGTGTACGGTTGGCAGATGATGGCGCTGCACTGCGCTTCGGTGGCCGGTATCGATATCCCCGAGAAAACCTTCGAGCGGGCCAAGCTGTGGTTGGATAAAGCCAGCAGCGAGGAAAAAAGAGGTCTGTACGGATATACCAACCCGAGTCCGAAACCTGCGATGACGGCTGAAGCCATGTTCGTTCAGCAGTTGCTGGGCGCCAAGCCTTCGGACGCCCGCCAAGCCGAATCGGCGGCGTATCTCGTGAAAAACCTTCCGGGAGCCAAGACCAATACAAATATGTACTACTGGTACTACGGTTTCCTGTCGCTTTACCAGCACCAGTCGCCGATGTGGAAGAAGTGGAACATGACTGTCAGGGAGTTGCTGGTGGACCGCCAGACAACCGAAGGCCCCGATGCCGGAACGTGGGAGCCGGGCCAGTGGAAACCCGCCGGCAAGCTGGTTTCCACAGCGATGGGCGCGCTGTCTCTGGAAGTCTATTACCGCTACCTTCCGATGTACAAGGTCTCCGGGCCCCAGACGGTCGCATTGGTAAAGACCATAGACAAGAACCTCAAGACCGTCTGGAAACCCAAGCCGATTCGCACCACGCCGTCGGTCTTCCTGGGAATCCCGCTTCAGGCCCGCCATCTCGAAGCGCTCAGTTCGCCCAGTTCCGAACATTCGATCACTTTCTCTGACGACGGCGACTACGTATATTTCGCCTCCAACCGCGTGGGCGGTTACGGCGGGTACGATATCTATCACAGCCGCGTGATCGGGGGCGTTATCCAGACGCCCGTTAACGTCGGCGACCCGATCAACACCCGGGAAAGCGAATTTGCACCCGTCCTGACAAAAGGCGGATTCGAGATGATCTTCAGTTCCGACCGCGCCGTCGATGGCGTCGAGAGCGTCGATGACAAGGAGAAGGTGTTCCTGTATCGAACCGACCTGACGAACATCTCGGAAGTGCAGAAGACCCTGTCGCTGCTGAATCGCATCAAGTGGTGGCTGCTCGGTCTGCTCTCCGGACTGTTGGCGCTGCTGGCGCTGCTGCTGTGGTGGTTGAATGCCGAAAACCGCCAGCAGGTCGGTCTGCTGGTAAGGTGTCTCATGGCGTCGGGTGGGCTCCACGCGGTGATATTGATACTGCTGAGCATCTGGATGCTCACCGTGGCGATAGTCGAGGCGGGCGGTGACCCGATGGAGATCTCCGTCGACGCCGATTCGCTTGCCAGCGAAAAACTGTCGGTGGATATTCGCGAAAAAGTCGCCGAGATCAAGTTCACGCCCGAACTGGTGCGCATCGATTCCAATCGCGAACCGATGCTCCTGCCTACCATAACGCCGATAGACGTCGCGCCTCGCGCGATGGTGTCGTCCGACTTCCAGGTCCAGGACACCCCGCTCCAGGTAGAGACCAAAGAGACCCCGACCCAGGAGACACAGACACACGCCAATCCCGATATGGCCAGGATCGAGCGCGTCGAGTTTGAACTCGAAGTCGAACTCGAGACCAAGCCCGAACCCGCCGAGAAAATCGAGAAGACCAAACCCGCTGAAGTAGCCGCCGAGTTCAAGGTCACCGAGACGGCGCCGACCATGCCCGCATCGACCGATAAGGCCGTCGACAAACCAACCGACCCCGCTCGCACTACGCCGGACACACCGACTGAAGTGAGCTTCGACGTTACCGAGGTCACGACCGATCCACTCCAGGCCGTCGAGCACAAGGATATCCCGAAACCCAAGGTGACCGCGATCGGACCGGTGAAGTTCGGTTCGCCCGACGACAAGCTCGAGCAGCGAGTGGAAGGAGCCAAGGAGGGCAAGAGCGGTACGGCGAAAGCCAAGACTACCGTCACGCTCGCCGGCGGCGCGCCGGCCATGAGCAACATGATCGGCAAGCCTATGACCGGGAATTCCGGTCCCGCACGGGCGGCGCCTCGCAACAGCACCGGAGTAGGGGACCTGAACATCAGACCGCTCTACGCGGAGAAGGGCCCCGACACGCTCGGCGCCCCGAGCCTGGTCGGGCCCGGCGATATGGTGTCTCGTAAGGCTCCCCGTCTGGCGATCGCCGCGACGACGGAACTGGCGGCGCCAGCCGACAAGAAGTCCAACTACGAACTGAGAAATCCGCTGAATCGCAATCGCGTCCTGAAGAGGCTCGGCGGAAGCGACGAGACCGAAAAGGCCATCAGACTCTCGCTCGACTGGTTCACGCGAACCCAGGAGCCCGAGGGACACTGGGACGCCTCGAAGCACAAGGGCGGTAAAGGGCACGATAACGCCTCCACCGGTTTTGCCATGCTCTGCTACTTCGGTTGGGGCGCCAAGCACACCGAGAAGGGCCCATACCAGAAACCCATGACCAAGGCCGTCCAATGGCTGATCAAGCGCGTCGGCGAAGACGGAGACTTGACCGCCGGGAACTCTCAGGGCATGTACGACCAGGGTATCGCGACGATGGCGCTGGCTGAAGCGTACGGAATGACTAAAGACCCCGCGCTGCTCGACCCGCTTCGGCGAGCGGTGGGTTTCATTATCCGCGCCCAGAACAAGGAAGGCGGATGGCGGTACAAGTATAAATCCAGGGACAGCGACACGTCGGTGGTCGGGTGGCAGGTGATGGCCCTGACCAGCGCCCGGATGTCCGGCCTGAGGCTGCCCGAGGAGCCCTTCACCATGGCACGCAAGTACCTCGACAGCGTGTCAAGCGGGAAAAGCGGCGGCAGGTACAGCTACCAGGGCAACAAGAACGCGACGCCGACGATGACCGCCGAAGCCATGTTCTGTCAGCAGATCATGGGTGTCCGCCCGACCCAGCCCCGGATGATAGAGTCTGCGGAACTGATGAAGATAAACCTGCCCCAGAAAGGCAGGCCCAATTACTACTACTGGTACTACGGCTGCCTGTCGATGTTCCAGCACCAGGGCCCGATCTGGGAACTCTGGAACAAGCAGATGAAGAAGTCGCTTCTGGAGATGCAGATCCGCCAAGGCGACGATATCGGTAGTTGGGAGCCCAAGGGTCAGTGGACCTCCGGAAAGGGTGGGCGCGTGATGTCTACGGCGATGGCCACCTTGTCGCTGGAAGTCTACTACCGCTACCTGCCGATGTACTCGCGACCGAAAGTAAAAGACCCGACTCCGAACGCCAAGAAGCCCTGAGACCGATCGTTGCGGCGTAGATTACGTCCTTGCCCGCGGGCCATTTCGACGGTACCACGGTAGCTCCGGTCCCGGCGCCGGTTCCGGCGATTCCGTGACCGGTCAGTAGTCGGTGCGTTCAGTGACAACCACCCGCCTCTTGCCCCCGACATCCCGCAGCACGAAGATCAGCGCGCTGTCGGCGTCTCCGTTTTTTACGAGGCGAGCGAAAAAAGGATGCTCCCGTAACATGAGCGTAACATACAGTAGTTACAATTCCTTTCAATGGTGACCGGCAAACGGTTACCTTAGCACGAAAGGACCATGCCATGAAACGCAGAACATTCTTCCTCCTGGCCGCAATGGCGATGCTCGCCCCGCAGACCGCTCGGGCCGAATCGCCCGCGCTGCTCCTGGAAAAAGGCGTCTTCGCGGAGGAGACCAAAGGCGACATCGACGCGGCGATAAAGATCTACAAACAAATCCTTGACGACGCTCAGGCCAACCGCAAATACGTCGCCCGAGCGTACTATCGCCTGGGGACGTGTCTTCTGAAGAAGAAGCAGTACATCCAAGCGGAGACCATTTTCCGCAAGCTTATCGCGGACTTCCCGAAAGACGCGAAGCTCGTCGCCCGGGCTCGAGAACAACTCCGCCAGGCCAGGAGCAGAATCACCGGCACGGAGCTTTCGAAGATCGTCACCCAGGCCGTTATGACCATCTCCACCTGCGCAGAGACCGATCCTCGCGTCAAGGGCGCCCTGGAGTTGCTGTCCGGGCTGAACGAACCGGCCGTCGTCAAAGAATTGACGAAGCACTTTGCCTCGGAGAAGAACACGGTCCGTCGCTCGGCGATCTATATCCTGTGGAAGGGCGATTTCTCGAAAATAACGCCGGCCGAAACGGGCCTGACGAAACTCTGCAAGCACAAAGAGGGTATGACTCGCGGTATGGCCGCCCTGACACTCGGCGCCCGGAAGATCAATTCCAGCTTGCAGGTCTTGTGCGACATGGCGCTGAAAGACCAGAGCCCTTACGCCCGCCGGTGTGCAGCTTACGCCCTGGGTTTGATGGGGAACCCCGACGCTCGCCCCGTCCTCGAAAAGGCGCTGAAGGACAAGAACGAATTCGTCAGCAACAACGCAGAAGCTGCCATGACCATGCTGAATGCGCAGGCGCGGCTACCGGCGGACGTGATGGGATACATGGTGGATATCCACATGGGGGACTACAAGAAGTCACAAGCCAAAGGCCAGCGAGTTAATTCGCATATCTACGGTGTCGACGACCAATTCAACCTGCATTTCGGTGGGCTGATAGCCGTCAAAAACGAGACCGACAAGGTTATCAATGACGAAATCACGGTAGGCAATTTCGGTTATACCGACTTTGAAGTCATGAACGAAACCGGGGCTCTGCAAAAGATCCGGTTCGTGGACCGCAAGACCGCCACTGGCGGCAGGTATCGTCTCATGTGGACGCCGGACAAACCGCTCAAATCGGGCCAGGTGCGACTGCTGGGTTGGAAGAAGACAACGACAAGAAAGCTGACCAAGGTGACGGGCGACTTTCAACTGACAATGAAGAACCACTTCGGTGCGCAGGTGCTGGAGAGTTTCTTCCTGGTCCTTCCACCCAACGTCACGATTACCAGGAAATCAACGGACTACGTTTCACTCAAGAGAGTCGGTTCCTTCGACGTATATCATTGGCAGCGAACAGTTCCGGTCAAAACGACTAACGTTGTAGAGCTTGTTCTCAAGAAAGGGTCCGGCGGTCCAGCGGACCCACTGGTCAAGCTGGCGTGGTATCTGTGGAACCAACGCAAACTCAAAGAGTCCGAAAAACTCTTCAGGCAGGCGGTCGAGAAAGATCCGAAGAGTTCAGACGCATGGAACGGGCTGGGTTGGGCGCTGCAGAACCAGGGCAAATCCGAAGCCGTCAGAGCATTCAAAAAGTGCCTCGCGCTGGACTCCAAGAACGCCGGGGCGCTTAACGGGATGGGCTGGATCGCCAAGCAGGAGGGAAGAGAAGACCACGCCATAGGATGGTGGCAGAAGGCGGTAATGGCCAATCCGCAAACTACCGCCGCCCTGAGGGGCCTGACGACGACCTTCATGGCCCGAGGGCAGTACCATCAGGCGGCGGTCTGTTATGCTGCGTGGGTGAAGGTCGATCCGAACAACAAGAAGCTTAAAACCGAAATGGACGATGCACTGGCCAAAGCGAAAGTCGCCCTTGCCGAGAGCAAGAAGGCCGTCGCGGCGGCCGAGAAGTGGTTAGCGCTGCTCGATGAAGGAAAGTACGCCGAAAGCTGGGACGAATCGGCCGGGTTCTTCCGAAAGTCCGTCGCGAGAACAAAATGGGCCGCTACGATGAAAGATCTCCGCACCCCGCTGGGCAAGGTCAAGTCCCGCACAAAGCAGGAAGCCGACTATCGGACCTCATTGCCCGGAGCCCCGGATGGCGAGTATGTCGTGATCATGTTCAAGACGACCTTCGCCAACAAGGCAGGCGCGATCGAGACCGTGACGCCAGTGAAAGGCAAAGATGGAAAATGGCGCGTTTCGGGATACTATATCAAGTGAACCCGGACGATTTGCAGGATCCGATAACATGAACCAGCAGGACCTGGCGAGAGAAGTTGAATGGTACGCTCGGTGACAACAACGAGCCCCGAGGGCCCATCGGGTGTCGGGACGATGGTGATTATGGTTGTGTTGGCTGCGATCGTACCGGCTGGATGCGTCCTGTGGTTTCTGGGTGCGGCCATGGAAAACCAGCAGTTGGCCGTTCGACAACGCCTCTCGGATGTCTACCGCAGCCAGTTCGACGCTCGCAAGAACAGCCTCCGATCATTCTGGAAAGGGGTCGATCAGAAACTGGAGCAGGCCCAAAAACTGGATGACGTGGGGGAGATATACAAGCTGCTGATTACCAGCGAAATATGCAGCGCGATCGTGGTCTACGACGAGTCCGGAGAGGTACTCTATCCCACCCCGCTGAGGCCCTCGCCTCCCGGCGATCGCGCCGAAGGGGGTCTGTGGGACAAGGCTCGCCAGTGTGAACATGACTTGAAGAATATCGCCGCTGCCGAAATATACGCGGATATCGCAACGCGGACCGAGAACACCGGTCTCGCCGCCCGCGCGATGCAGGCGCAGATACGCTGCCTGGTACGGGCCGGGCGAACCGGTGATGCGATCGACATCGTCACCGGACCGTTGAGCGAATCGAAGTACAACGACGCGCTCGACGTCAACGGGCGACTGATCGTGCCACCCGCCCAAATCCTCGCCCTGCAGCTCGGCGGTGACAAGCTGGCCCCGGAGGTGTCAGATCACCTGATCCGCCGGCTCGTCAGACGTTTGTGGGATGACGAGGATACGATCGTACCGTCGGTCCAGCGGCTGTTCCTGATCGATGCGCTGCGGGCAATCAAGCCCGATGCGGGATCGATGGAATCCGACGGTGATGCTGCGATGCGGGCGTACCGTCTCGATCGCGCCCAGGTCTGCGCCGAGCGCTATCTGGACGCCAACGGTCAAGCAGTCTCGCAAGAAGTTTCCCACACCGGCGTCGGTAAACTGTGGGCGGCGGCCTCGTCGGACCGGCGGATCGTGGCGGTTTTTACCGATTCGCTGGAAAACGTTTTCCGGGATACGTGCGATACCCTGCCGACGATTCACGGGGCGGGACTTGATATTCGTTACGATCCGACCGGCGAGGGAGACCCGCGTGCATTCCTGTCGGAGTCCGTCGGAAAGCACATGCCCGGATGGCGGATATCCCTGTTCCTGCAAGAACCCGATCCGTTCCAGGCCGCCGCCAACAGGCAGCGAACGATCTATTTCATCATCGCCGGAGTCGCGATCGCTCTGATCGTGGCGCTGGCCGGAGGCGTGGCGCGATACCTCGGGCGCCAGATGAAACTCACGCGACTCAAGAACGATCTGATCGCCACCGTTTCGCACGAACTCAAAACGCCTCTGGCCTCGATCCGCGTCCTGATAGACACCCTGGTAGCCGGACGCCTCGACGACCAGGCCCAAGTCGACGAATACCTGCAACTCATCGCCAGGGAGAACCTCCGCCTCTCCCGCCTCATCGATAACTTCCTTACATTCTCGCGCATGGAACGCCGCAAATGTGCCTTTGACTTCGACGAAGTTCAGGTCGCCGACCTCATAGATGAAGCGATCGAATCGACCGGCGACCGGTTCACCGGCGAGCCCGGATGCCTCGAGGTCGACATCGACAGTGACCTGCCGGCCGTGCGCGGTGACAGCGACGCCCTGGTCACGGTGATCCTGAACCTGCTGGACAACGCCTGGAAGTACTCCGGCGACGATCGAGAAATACGCCTCAAGGCCTTCGCGCGCGGGCGAAGGGTCTGCATCAAAATAATCGATAACGGTATAGGTATGTCGCCCAGGACCGTCAGGCGGATATTTAACAGATTCTACCAGGCCGACCGAACGCTGAAGCGATCCGCCGGCGGATGCGGACTGGGCCTGAGCATCGTCAAATTCATTCTCGATGCGCACGGCGCCTCTATTGACGTTGTCAGCCGCCCCGGCGCAGGCAGCACTTTTATCGTTAAACTCCCCGCCCGGCCCCGGCTGGCAAGTGAGCAACGGGACTGACACGTGAACGCGGAAACCGTATTGATTATCGAAGACGAGCCCGCTCTGCTGCGGGGCCTGAGCGACAACTTCAGGTTCGAAGGGTATACCGTCCGCACCGCTGACGACGGCGAGAAAGGCTTGTGCGCCGCGCTCGATTCGGGGCTCGACCTGATCATCCTGGACATAATGCTGCCGAAGATCAACGGATACGAAATCTGCCGCCGCATCCGTGCAGAAGGCTTGGAGACGCCGATTATTATGCTGACAGCCAAGGGGCAGGAGTCAGATATCCTGCTGGGGCTGAATCTCGGCGCCGACGACTACGTCACCAAACCGTTCAGCATCAAGGAACTCCTCGCTCGGGCAAACGCCTTCCTGCGCCGCCGGCGCACCGCGACGCCGGATGTCTACAGTTTCGGAGATTGTGCCCTCGACATGTCAGCCGACCGGTTGGTCCGCGGCGGGGCGGAAGTTCCGCTGACGCCCAAGGAATCCGGTCTGCTGAAATTCATGCTATCGCAGGCCGGACGAGCCCTCACCCGCGACGAGATACTCCGGCGCGTCTGGGGATACGACGTGTTCGTGACCGCCAGGAGCATCGACCGCTGCGTAAACACGCTCCGCAAAAAGATCGAACCGGACCCCGCCCGCCCGACGTTCATAAAAACCATCCGAGAAATCGGCTACCGATTCGAAATACCAGAAGATCAGGACTGAGAGAACCTCAAAGGGCCTTATGAATTCAAAATCGAGACCTGAGTGGATCAAGTGGGTAAGGCGTGCATTCTTGTTGATTGTAGTGATAGTCATCATTGCGTCGAAACGCTTTGACCTGCAGGACAGGGCGGTGTTCCTTTCATATGCCTCCGGCTGTTTCATTGCTGTGGCGGTTCTCGTTAGCGTGGTGACCATAGTCGTGTTTTCGTTGGCTGTTGTGCGGGAGTGGCGGATGCCTTCAGGTCGCAGAGTCTTCTGGCGGCGTCTGCTCTTAATCCTGGCGCTAATTGCGATAAATATCTGGGGAGTGTGGTTAATGCTGCGTTGCTTTAGGCTCATCTGAAACATGGGCGGATCGTGGGTTGCCAGCGAGCGCCGTCGCACGTGAGTTCAATGGAGAAGGCATGGAATCCGCCCTTAAGTGGCGGGTAAAGGAGATTCACACTGACCTTGCGGGCGTCCGTAATGATCGCCTGAGGGGTCAGAACGTCTGGCAAGAAGAAAGGGGCGGCGAGTATCTAATATCCAGCAAGGAATTTCCGATGATCAAGTGAACGGCGATCCTTCGATCCCTTCGACAAAACTCTCTTCGACTCGCTACGCGACTTCCTTGCCATTAACCGCGCCAGCGTGTAACTTTTTTTTTTAGTGTTTTTACCGGCCGTAACTGATGCTCGCCATGGGGATAACGTTACAAAAGGAGGGAATCAGGCCCCGAAAGCATCAGAAGTGAAGCATCTTGTCCTCGTAGAAGGTTTCAGAGATGATACAATAGTAATAGAGATGCAAAGGCCACGACAGGTTCTAAGTGCTGGATTCTAGGTTCTAGGGTTAAACCTGACACCTAAAACCTAGACTCTAGAACCTGCCCCTTACGCACACGCTGTAAACGCCGGTCGCTAGGACCGGCTACACGTATGCGACTCTACCAGACCCCGCCGGTGGGCGGACTGGTGTGGCAAGAAGCAAGAGTTTACAAGTGAATATGGGTTTTAGGGGCGGGTGGGCGATGTGCGCGCATTGCGGCCGCGGCGGGATTGAAACTGCCCCTTGTTTTCGCCTCCGCGCTCTGGGCGCCTGAAATTTAGATGCGATTGCCCCGCAGAGCGGGGCTGACAGGCATCTTCTCTGACGTTACACTCTGGGGGATGGCGAATTGCTCTCATCCAACGAGTACGAGGTAAGACCAATGTCCGAAACGACAATTCGAGTTGATGAGTTGATGGAGTCCAGCGGCGTGAAGTTCGGGACCAGTGGGGCTCGCGGGCTGGCTGTGGCGATGACTGATGAGGTTTGTTACGTTTATACGGCTGCTTTTTTGCAGCATCTGGCGGTCGAGGGCATGATCTTGCCGGGCAGCTCGGTGGCGATCGCCGGCGACTTGCGGTCTAGTACGGATCGGATAATGGCCGCGGCGGGGCGGGCGGTTAGCGATATGGGTTACACGCCGATCAATACCGGCAAGTTGCCCTCGCCGGCGGTGGCGAGTTTCGGTATGGTCAAGGGTATCCCAACGGTGATGGTCACCGGTAGCCACATCCCCGACGATCGCAATGGTATCAAGTACAACCGCAGCGATGGCGAGATTATGAAAACCGACGAAGCGGGGATCAAAGCACAAGAGCTCACGTTCGGTTCGGACCTGTTCAATGACGATGGGATGTTGGCGGCGCCTTTCGAACTGCCGGCGATTTCGACAGA
Organism: uncultured Planctomycetaceae bacterium; assembly: GCA_964607575.1. GTDB lineage: Bacteria > Planctomycetota > Phycisphaerae > SM23-33 > SM23-33 > BS750m-G57. Next base: position 31,062 of record CAZSLS010000004.1, read on the forward strand.
GGCTGCGGAGTTGTACGTCGGGCGGTACGTGGACTTCTTCGGGACCGACGCCCTGGCGGGCAGGTCGATCGGGGTGTACGGGCACTCGAGCGTGGGGCGGGAGTTGATCTGCGAGATATTCACCGGTCTGGGGGCCGATGTGACGAAGCTGGGCTTTTCCGATACGTTTATCGCGGTCGATACCGAAGCGATCCGCCCGGAGGATGTCGAACTGGCCAGCCGGTGGGCGGGCGAGAACGACTTCCACGCGATAGTCTCCGCCGACGGGGATACCGATCGCCCGCTGATCAGCGACGAATCGGGCCAGTGGCTTCGCGGTGATGTGTTGGGGATTCTGTGTGCGTCGTATCTCGGCGCCGATGTGGTGGTCACGCCGGTGAGCTGCAATAGCGCAGTGGAGAAGTGCGGGCGGTTCGGGCGCGTGATTCGCACGCGTATCGGCTCGCCGTACGTCATCGCCGGGATGGTCGAAGCGTCGACCGCCGGTGGTCAGTGCGTGGTCGGGTACGAGGCCAACGGTGGATTCCTGACCAACTCGGACATTTCGCGCGACGGGAAGACTCTGATTGCGCTGCCCACGCGTGACGCGGTGCTGCCGATGGTGTGCATCATCCTGCTGTCGATCCGCGAGGGCAAAACGATATCTGAGCTGCTGGGCGATCTACCGCAGCGGTTCACCGCGTCCAACCGCCTGAAGGAGTTCCCGATCGCGACTTCGCAGGCGAAGCTGGCGGAGTTTACCGTCGGTGGGGCGGGAGCTTTTGAAGCCGCGTTTGGGCATTTGTGCGGGACGGTCACGGACATCGACGATACCGACGGGCTCCGCGTGACGTTCGACAACGCCGAAGTGATCCACCTGCGACCCTCGGGCAACGCACCCGAATTCCGCTGCTACAACGAAACCGACACGCCCGAGCGGGCGGAGGAACTCAACGAAGCCTGCCTGGCGGCGATGGAAGCCTGGCGTAACTAACATTGGAGCAAGTACCATGAAACGGACAACACTTACCACCGCCATCGTAATACTGGGCATGTCCCTGGGATGCGCCAAGCCGCCCAGCATTACCTCCCTGGCGGTCGGACAGGAGGTCGAACTCTTCAACGGGCGTGACCTGACCGGTTGGAACATTCTGACCAAGGAATACTTCGACATGCCGGGGAAGGTCAGCGTCAAAGACGGTGCGATGATACTGGGCTCTGGAAGCGAGCTCACCGGCGTGCAGTGGGGCGGTGAGATGCTCAGAACCGACTTCACCGTGTCGCTGGAGGCCAGGAGAGTCGACGGCTCGGACTTCTTCTGCGGGTTGACATTTCCGGTTGGAAAAGGCTATGTGAGCCTGATTCTCGGCGGTTGGGGCGGGATGGTTGTGGGCCTGTCGAACGTAGACGACATGGCTGCAAACGAAAACGCAACGACCCAGGCGATCGAGTTCGTCAAGAACAAGTGGTACTCCATAGAAGTCACCGTGAGCGAGGGGTATGTCCGCGTGTGGCTTGATGACGAGAAGATCATCGAGCAGGTTATCAAGGGCAAGCGGTTCGATATCTGGCCGCAGCAGGAACTGCTCCGCCCGTTGGGTGTCTCGACGTATTGTACGGTCGGCGCCATCCGACGCTTCGCCGTCAAACGCCTTGTCCCGTCCGAGGTGAACTTGAAAGTCGACGAGTGAGTCTCACGTAATAAAAACGCCGGCGGCAACCAGGTGGTCGCCGCCAGCTGGGGCATTCGTAAGTCTGAAGGATCAGCGTCCGCAGTGTGGGCAGGTCTGCTGTCTGTGCTGGGGTCCGCCGCGTCCGAAGCTGGCCTGCGGTCCGCGCTGGTATCTACCGCGTCCGAAGCTGGCCTGCGGTCCGCGTTGGGGTCCACCGCGTCCGAAGCTGGCCTGCGGTCCGCGTTGGAATCCGCCGCGTCCGAAACTGGCTTGTGGTCCGCGCTGGAATCCGCCGCGTCCGAAGCTGGCCTGCGGTCCGCGCTGGAATCTGCCGCGTCCGAAGCGGGCTTGTGGTCCGCGCTGGAATCCGCTGCGTCCGAAGCTGGGTTGCGGTCTGCGGAAAGCCCCGCCTCTGGAAGCGCTACCGTGATGACTTCTGCTGCCATGGCTGGACTGGCTCCGGCGACGGCCATGCGATCCGTGTCTGGACCTGCTGCTGTGACCGCTGGACCTGCCGCGAGCCTGTGAGGATCCGGAGCTTCTATGCTGACTTATCCTATTGCGTATTGCTTCATGAATCCGCTTGATGAACTCTTCCCTGGACTTGGGGCTGGACTTGGATGCTTGCGCACCCTTTTTGTGCATTGCGGCGAATCGGCGTTTCATCTCTTCACTGGGTCCCCGCCCGGAGAAGCCACGATGCGGGCCACGGCCTTGGAAGCTGCGCTGTGATCCAGGGCTTTTATGCTGGCTCATCTTTTTGCGCATTCCTTCGTGCATCTTCTTGATGAACTCTTCTCTGGATTTGGGGCTGGACTTGGATGCTTCGGCACCCTTCTTGCGCATTTCGGCGAATCGGCGTTTCAGCTCTTCACTGGGACCTCGCCCGGAGAAGCCGCGCTGCGGTCCGCGCCCGAAGGACCCGCCTTGCGGTCTGCGACCATGGAAACCGCGTTGCGAGCCGAAGCCCTTATTCTGGCCCATCCTTTTGCGCATTTCTTCGTGCATCTTCTTGATGAATTCTTGCCTGGACTTAGGGCTGGACTTGGATGCTTCGGCACCTTTCTTGCGCATTTCGGCGAATCGGCGTTTCATCTCTTCACTGGGTCCCCGTCCGGAGAAGCCGCGATGCGATCCGCGCCCGAAGAAGCCGCCTCGTGGCCCACGACCCTGGAAGCCGCGCTGCGGACCATGTCCCTGTGGCGCCTTGGCTTTGGATGCGTCTTTGTCTCGATCGCTGGTGTATTCAGATTTCTTGTCATCGTCACGCCCTCGGGGGCCGCGGCGCGAGTATTGCGCAAACGACCATGTTCCCGAAAAGGCGACCGTCAACACTGCAACCAACAACATAATCCCGTACCGTTTCATGACTTATCTCCTTTGCAACAAATAACACGAAGTAGGATTGTGAACCTGTAGTTTATGTGGACACCCGCCCGTATCGGTAACGGGAAAACTGGATTAATCTGTATCGACTCATACAATTTTCCATTTTCCCCTTGGTTAGATCGGGATTCTGTGGTATCATGGTCGCAAGTAGGGTTCGCTTCGGATGGAGAGGCGGACCGCATATGATCCGGGCCTGAGCCGGCTCGAATTGAATTCGTCAAAGAGTCGCATCGAGAATGAGGGCATCGGCGTTTTCGCCCATGCGTTTCCTTTCGTGATCAGGGTTTCAACTATCTGGTTTCGTGCCGGTTGACTGCCCTGGGACGTGGAAGAGGAGTCAGAGAATGAAAATGAGGATAATGACAATCCTGCTGCTGGTGTTTGTGTTGGCTGGGGCGGATCGGGTCCGGGCGGACTTGATCGTCAACGGCGACTTCAGTTCTGGTGGTACGGGCTTCTCGACCACTTATACGTATACCAACACTTCCTCAGTGAACCTGACGGGCGCCCAAACGTATACGATAATCAACGATCCCCTCAATGCCCATGTCGCATTCAGCTCGTACGGCGATCACACCACGGGCGATGGTCCCATGATGGTCGTTAACGGCGCCGTCAACTCTGGTGTGACCGTGTGGTCCGAGACCGTCAGTGTCTCCCAAAACGTTGACTATACGTTCACGGCGTGGGTCTCTTCGTGTTATCCTCTTAACCCGGCCAATTTGAACTTCCTGATTAATAACGTGTCTATCGGTACTATGAATGCCCCGCCTGTTACGGGGATATGGGATGACTTCGTCGGAATCTGGGATTCTGGTTCGGCCACAAGCGCCACGATCAAGATAGTAGACCTCAGCACTGCAAACGACGGCAACGATTTCGCTCTCGACGACATTTCCTTCACGCCAGAGCCGGCTTCGTTGTTATTGGTCTGCGTAGCGACACCGTTCGTACTGAAGCGTCGTAAACTGACCAACGGTCGACGATAAAAGCACCCTTCTCCGATTCAAAATGAACAAGGGCGGGAACAGACCCGCAAGTTCTCTGTTCCCGCCCTTTGTTTGTCTGCGGCGCGTTACCGCGCCGCGGTGTTGTTTTCTACAAGCTCCAGCCGTCTCGATACTTTATGTGGAGCAGTTCGTTGGCCTTGGGGAAATTGGTGAACTTCATTTGCTTGCTGTCGAACTCGAGCTTCTGACCGCTGAAACGCATCGCCAGCACGCCCAGGAGCACCATTTCCGTCAGTGCCCCGCCGTATTCAAAGTTTGAACTTGCCGGCTTGCCGTCCTTGCAGGCCCGAAGCCAGTCGCCCATGTGCCCGTTCTTTATGCGCCGCAAGGTCTTGGGCGGGCGGTTGGGGTCGTATTCCTTCTGCTTGGTTTCGGGGAATATCCGCATTCCGCTGGCTCCGTGCGAGCCGTGCTTGATCTGGCCTTTGGACCCGAAGATAAACGCGCCGCTGGCGTCAATCCTTCGTCCCTTTTCGAGATCCTTGGGACGCGGTGTTTTGTACGATCCGTCAGTCCAGACCAGCTTGACCGGCGGCATTTTGCCTCGTGCGGGGAATTGGTATGTCAGCGTCGAAGCGATCGGGAACGCCTGATCGGCCAGTTCGGGCTTGTGGTGCTTGACCTCGGCCTGCACGCTCGTCGGGTAGCCCAAGTCCAGAGCCCAGAACGCCGGGTCCAGTATGTGGCAGCCCATATCGCCCAGCGCCCCGGTTCCGTACGCCAGCCACGCGCGCCACTTGAACGGATGGTACGCCGGATGATACGGGCGTTCCTTCGCCGGTCCCTGCCAGAGGTCCCAATCGAGGTCCTTCGGTACCGGCGGCGTGCCTTTGGGTAATTCGCGTGCGGCGAAGTTGGCGTACCACGGTCCCTTGTCCGGGCGGTCTGACCATGCGTGAACTTCTTTCACGTCTCCGATCGCCCCTGCGGCGATCCATTCCTTCAGCAGGCGGATCGCTTCGGAGGAGTGTCCCTGGTTGCCCATCTGCGTCTGGACTTTGTATTTGCGGGCGGCCTCTTTGAGCATACGCGCTTCGTAGACCGTGTGGGCCAACGGTTTCTGGCAGAACACGTGTTTGCTCAGCTTCATGGCGGCCATTGCAATCACCGCGTGCGTGTGGTCCGGCGTTGCGATCATGACCGCGTCGATATCCTTCCGCTTTTCGAGCATGATTCGGAAGTCTTTGTACGTTTTGGCCTTTGGGAATCTCTTAAACGTCCCGGCGGCTTTCTTGAAGTCCACATCGCACAGGGCGACGACATTCTCGCCCTGACACTGCCTCATATTGCCCCCGCCCATGCCGCCAACGCCGATGCCCGCGACATTCAGCTTGTCGCTGGGGGCCTTGGCTCCGGCTTTGGCGCCCAAGACGTGACTCGGCATGATGGTAAGCACGCTGGCGCCGGCGGCTGCTCCTGCTCCGGCTGCTAGAAAATCGCGACGGGTGAGCTTCGGCGCCTTTGAGTTCTGGTCTTTCATCGATTGTCCTTTCACGCGGGTTATTGAGGCTTCTAGCGTACCAAACCGACGCCCGCCGACGCAAGGGCCGAACCTGCAAAAACGTTTTGGTTATACGCGGTTTGGAGGATACAATCCTGTTCGACGCGAAAGGACTGTCTATGCCTCCCAGAACGTTGAGAACTATCGGATGTTTGATCGTATTCGCCTGCGTGTGCGGGCCGGTCCGGGGCGCCGAAAAAACGCTGATCGCGCATGGCGGTTCCTGGACCGTTCGCGACAAGGCGGTCTGGACTGACGGGATGGGCGGTCCGAAATTGGTTGCGACAGGAACCGATTTCGCCGACGGACAGGCCGGCGTTGAGGTCTACTTCGACAATGCGGCGACCGGTAACGCCGGGCTGATCGTTCACGTAAGCCAAGCCGGCGTCGGCGCCAATAAGTTCATCGGATACGAGATCGCCCTGGACCCCGGAAGACAGCAGTTGCGCTTGGGGCGTCACAAACACAATTTCTCGCTGATGAGGGACATCAAGACAACCGTACCCCTGAGACGATGGATTCCGCTGGTGGTTCGGATCAAGGGCGGGCTCATTGAGGTGGACGTCGACGGTAAAAAGACCGCCTCGATGAAGGACCCGCGAGGCTTCCTGCCCGCGGGGGCGGTCGGGTTGAGGCCCTGGGCGCGGAAGGCGGGGTTCCGCAACCTGTGGGTGATGCAGAAGGACAAGAAACGCACAATCGAGTTCCGCCAGGAGCTTATCGGCGGGCGGATCGCCGCGCCGCCCAAACGCAAGCCAAAGGTCCAACCTAAACCGGCACCGCAGATAACCACCGCCGATCAACTCGCCTTAAAAGCCCGATTCATAAAAGCCGTCCCGCGCCTGGTCTTTGTCAAGCGGCATCACTTCAAGCGCCCGTTTGGTATCGGCTCGATCATCGGCTGGAACATCTTCACACCGGGCGGGGGGATATATACGTGCGACCTGACCAAGACCGGAGCGGCGCGAGAGACCGAACTGTTCAGGAACGATGACGGGACCATATACGACATGAGCCTGTCGTTCGACGCGAAGAAGATCCTGTTTGCTTGGCGTGACTGCAAGAAGGGCGAGCCGTTCCACATCTACGAGATCGGTGCGGATGGCAAGGGCCTCAGGCAGATCACCAGCGGACGCTTCCACGATATCCACCCGTTCTATCTGCCCGACGGGAAGATCGGGTTCGTCACGTCGCGCGTCGAGGCGTTTACGATGTGCCAACCGGGTGCGGCGTGTGCGTTGTACATCATGGACACCGACGGTAAGAACATGCGTCGGATACATTTCGGTACGCTGGCCGATCACTCGCCGTATGTGATGAACGACGGAAGAATCCTCTTTACGCGGTGGGAATATCAGGACAAGAGCCTTACCTACCCCCAGGGCCTCTGGACGATCAACCCCGACGGGACGCGACTGAGGTTGTTCTACGGGAACACGATCTACGAACCGGCGGTGACCTGGCAGGCCAAGGGGATTCCGGGCAAATCGACGGTGCTGTGCACGCTGGCGCCGCATCACGGGAATCCGATAGGCGCCATAGGGATCATCGACCGCAGCAAGGGCCTGGAGAACCCGCTGGCCATCGAAAACATCACGCCGGAAGTACCGTACCGCCCGGACCTCAACCGCGCCGGCCATGGCGACAGGCAGTATCCTCGTTCGTACCGCGATCCGCACCCGATCACCGGCGATCTGTATCTGGCGTCGCACCAAGCCGCCGGGCGGTTCGGCATATTCGCGCTCAACAACAAGGGCGCCAAGGCGCTCATTCACGGGGATGATGAGCTTTCGTGCTTCAATGCGCTTCCGCTTGCGCCGAGGACGCCTCCGCTCAGCAAGCCCATGCTCGAACCGTCGGACAAGAAGTATGGCACGTTCATCATCACCAACGTCTACGAAGGATTGACGGGCGTAAAGCCCGGACAGGTCAAGGCGATCCGCGTCATGCGCGTCTATCCCAAGCCGTGCAACATGCGCGGGAGGCGGGCATACGACATGGATCCGCTGCAGTCCCGCGCAACGTACTACTCCAAACGGTGCGTCGGGACGGTACCGGTCGACGCCAAGGGGACGGCGAGTTTCAAGGCCCCCGCGAAGGTGGAGCTATACTTCCAGGCCCTCGACGCTTCGGGCAAGGAACTCCAGCGGATGGGGACCGTCACGCAGATCATGCCCGGCGAGACCCAGAGTTGCATCGGATGTCACGAAAATGCCTTCATGGCCCCCCCGAGCGGTGCGGCGTTCGTCAAGCTGCTGAGGCGCAAGCCCGTTGACATCACGCCTCCGCCCTGGGGCGACGGGCCGATAGACTTCGTCCGCCACATCCAGCCGGTGTTCGACAAGTATTGCATCAAGTGTCACAACGGTGCCGATCCCAAGAAGGGCCTGGACCTCTCGGGCGACAAGACGCGGTATTTCAACATGGCGTACGACTCTTTGCTGGACCGCAAGATGGTCCAATACCACTGGCTGTTGAGAGCTCCGGTCAGGAACTGGAAACCGCTGACCACCGGCTCGCGAGTCAGTAAGCTAATAAAGTACATCGACCAGAAGCATGAGAAGGTGGTCGTCGACGATGAGTCGCGGAGGCGGATCTACACGTGGATCGACGCCAACGTTCCGTATTACGGGACGTACGATCACACCCGCCCGGGCACGCCGGGATCGAGAGATCTCTGGACTGGTCCCTGGCTCGGGCAACTGAGAAACGCCCTGAAGGCCGCACGCGTCAAACACGGCTTCGCCCACACCGACGTCAACCTGACCCGCCCCGAATTCAGTCGCGTGCTGACCGCATACCTGTCCAAATCCGCCGGTGGACGGGCCGACGATAAGAAAGCTGTATTCAAGAGCAAGTCGGACCCCAAATACGTGGCGATTCTCAAAGCGATCCAGGCCGGTAAGCAGGCCCTCGACGCCAACCCCCGCGTTGACATGCCCGGCGCCAAACCAAAACCGTATCCCAAAGACTACGGAAAACTCTACAGCGGATTCTCCGGCCCGTAATCACGCCGGCCGGAAACTATCTGAACCTTCTACTTTTCGAAAGTTGTTTAGCGACGTTTCTGATTCGCTTGTTTGCGCCGTTTTGAGCCAGCCAGACGACCTGCTCGCTGACGAGGTCCGGATGTTCCAGGACACGCTCGTGCACCCAACTATCCTGGGTTTGCTTTATCCGTTCAAAGGTTTCGGCGAGCCCCCGTTCGTCGATTGCCCTGAGTATTTCATGTCTCGCATATACCTTATCCACCGGTGGCTGGTGAACTTCACTGCGATTGCCCAACTCGCCGAACTGCTCGGCGGTAAGGAGGCCCGATCTGACCAGTTCAATAACCCTGTTCAGACGAAGATCCTCCCCGTCCGGTCCGCAGTCAGTGAGAGCGAATATGTTATCGATCTCATCGTCAGAGAGAGCTTGTTTGGATTGGATGTAGTTCCGGTACGCCCCGCACCTGTAGTGCTCGGCGTTGTCATCGTCGGACATTTGTATCTCGGCGTATTGGGCAAGGAGGAACTGTTCCGAAATGATCCCTGAGGATATCCACTCGCGGTCGTATCCCAGTCTTGCCAGCGCCTTGTCAATGTCCGTGTCCATCGGTGTCTGAGCTATTCTATCAGGCCTTTGCCCGGTTTTGGGAAGGGGTTCTTCCCTTCGGGGTTGGTGAAGTCGAAGTCCGCCGAGAACGTCCGGCCTTTCAGTTGGAGTTCTGCTTCGTCGAGATACTTCATCATTGCGTGATAATCCGCGTTGCTGTAAGCGTTAACGCCGTGTGTGCCTGCGGGTATTTTGCCTGCATACGTGCCTTTGAGGCGCCTGAAAATACCTTCGCTCGAGTAGTAGTTGTCTCGCGGCGTGGGGCCTTTGAGCGACTGTTTGGTCTTGATGTCGTTCCTGGTCAGAACAGCGGTCAGCTTCTTCCATCTGTCCGGTGTTGTCTTGTCGAGGCGGAACATCAGTGCGTTGCGGATTGGCGCCATGATCGTAAAGACCTTCGCATAGGCTCGCCTGTTGTGGTCCTCGATCTTCCCGGCGACCTGGATCAGTCGATAGCCCTCCTGGAAGGGTCGGCCTTGCGGGGGGACTTCTATGCCGATTGAGTTCACGACAAGGTTGTATCCGTCCTTGACGGCCTTGGGATTGGCCGCGCACGGTTTTGTGAATTTCTTCCTCTTGTGATCCGGTTTACGTCCGGCCGGCTTGGGGCTATTGCCGAGTTTCGCCAGGCGAGCGACGATTTTGGCTTCCTGGTCCTTGTAGTTCGGGCGAGCCCACTTGCCCCACACGCGAAGATACTCGGGGATCGTTGTCGCACCGTCGCTGTTGGAGTCCAGCGCGTCGAAGACGGCTCCGGCTAGAGCCTTGTCCTTCAACGGTGAATTGCTGACGAACTCGGCGCGGGCGATCTTACCGTTCCTGTCGGCGTCGGTTCGCTGGACGATTCCCTTGGCCTCGTCGGTAATGATGCGGTTCATGACGTATTCGACTCGCGTGACCACGCCGTCGGCGTTGCTGTCGGCCGCTCCGAAAATGCCTCGCCGCGCCTGCGGCGTCATGAAGCCGCCGTTTTCAATATACTCTTTCTTCGAGTGCTTTCCATCCTTATTGGGGTCGGACCTGTTGAAATGGCTGATGTACGCGTTTAACTGCTTGTCGCTGACGCCATCGCCCCGTTTGGCGCCAAGCATCTTGAGAATATCCAGAACGTTCCGGCCGGCGATTTTGATCTTCTCGCCGGTGTATCGCGATTTGGGTCCCGCCGCGTCCTTGGCGGATGCGGGTATAGCTGCTGCGGTCAGGACAATCGTGCACATGGTCGTCAGTATGGCGGTTGATCGCTTCATTGGCTTGCTCCCGGTTTAGCATCACCCTTCATCTGCGTGTGATTAGTCGTCGGAGCCAGCGTGCCGGGCGTTTGAGTTTTTCCCGCCATGCCGCCAGCGGCGAGGTGTCCTTTTCGGGGTCTGACAGTACGATCGAGTAGAACCAGTCAGCCACTTCCTGCGGGAACCCGACCTCGTCTACGGGCTTGAACGGAATCGGCGTGACCTGGTCGGGATGCCTGAGTCCCCAGTCGATGAACCGCTCGGTCTCGGCGATTATCTCTCGCTGATAGGCGCGCCAGGATTCCTCGACGTTCGAGTCCATGCGTTATCCGTGTGTTGTCATGCCTGGGGCGCCTTTTTGCCCCTTCGTGCGAAGTGGGCGATCAGGACCATCAGGAAGAACAACCCGACCCCGCCCAGCCCGACCCATCCGCCGCCCCACATGCCCGGAAGGCCTCTGGTTTTCTTCCAGGCCATGTAGACACTACCGATCAACACGGCGAATACACCCACGAGCATCAGCAGATTCCAGAACCATCTCAGCAGGCCCCTGGGCATGTCGTCGCCAAGGAGCTTCCTCTGGTTCAGCAGCAGCGCGAATGTCGTGTAGGCGATCGGTATGACTATGAACCCGATCACGGAAGTCGGAATCGCCAGGAACGGCGCCGCGCCGGACCAGATGAACGGTCCGAGTACGCCTACTGCCGGTAGCATGCACCCAAAACGATATAACCAACCCTTCGACGGGAGATCGACCATCTCGCAGACGGTGAAACCGTTTATCAGCATAAGAATAATGATACTGGAGACCGCCATGCCCACCACGCCGATACCGAAGACGTAATGCGCCACCACATCACCCGTTAGCGGCGAGAGGGCTTTGGCCAGGTGGATCGAATCCCGCCTTACCAGCATAGCGGCAAGTTTGCGGTCGGGCAGCGGGAGCTGTTTGATTCTCTCGTCGAGCAGGGCGGCGGTTTCCTTCTTGGTCAGTTTCGAACCCTTACCGAATTGCGATTCGTAGGCGCTGGCGCCCATCTCGTGTTTGACGCGTGCGGTGGCTTGTTTCTTGTACCCGCCAAGGAGTTTCTTGTCGACCGGTAGGACGCTGCCTTTGCCCGATTCGTCCAGAACGGGCATCAGGACGCTCATCTTGTCAGCGCGAAGTGCGTACCCAATGAACTTCTGATCGTTGACGATGGGGAGAAGAGCGGCAGCCGCCTTCCCGGGGAAGAGTTTCCTGGCTTCGTCCTTGAGATTATCTTTGTAGTTCTCCGCCACGATCGTCTCGAGTTCCGCGAGTTTCTGCTCTTCGGACATGTCTGCAAAGCCCGCCGTGGATGTCTTGTCTACGATCCTGATGGCGGATTCTTCGGCGGAGAACGGAACGCACGGTTTGTGGTGGAACTGTGCGGCCGCGGCGATAACGACGCACCCGGTGGCCAGGATGAACGGAATGAACAGGCCTGTCGAAAGGTCAAACACCGCCAGACCGCGGAACTTCTTGTTCCATCCTCGTTTCAACATTGAGTACGGTAGGAGGAAGGTCATGTTGATACCGACGGCGGTCGCGGCGGCTGCTATCAGGACATCCACCTGTTCATTGACTATCTTGGTTGACCAGAATTCGCCATAGTTGCCCGCATCGGACAATATTCCGCTGAATCTCTCCGCCGGTTCCCAGAACATCGTGATGTCCGGTATGAACCCGTTACCGATCGCTCCCCAATTCAGTACGCCCTCTTTGGACATATAGACCACAACGCCGACAAACGAGATAACGATGACGGCGACCATGAGCTTCAGCAGGATGTTGAACAGCTTAAGACCCCATCCGCCCGAATCGTATAGGAACACTATGGTTATGCACAGCACCGCGATTACGCCCGATATCCAGGCCTTGGAGGTGAAGGGGTCCATCTGGCTGAATGTCTCGGGCATCAGGTTTTGCGTCATCCCGCCCCAAGCCAGATTGAACTGCGGAAGAGCCCATACGCAGTTGGCCAATAACGTTGCGAGAATCCAGCCCCAACCCAAGACAGGGTTTACGTGCGTTTTGATGGCCTGGAAGGGCTTCTCGCCCGTCGACAGAGTTACGTAACTGATCGCACTGAGCATGATGATACCGATGATCATCGCTACCGGTTGGAGCCAGAGCAGTGAGAAACCCGCCAGCACGCCCAAGTACAAACTAGCGCCCAGCGACCCGCCACCAAGCGTTATCGCGCTCTGCAACCAACCGGGCCCCGACAGCCTGAAATACGCACCAAGCGTTGCTATGCGTCCCTTGGCCTGGGCCTTTTCGATTGTCTGGAGATCTCTATCTGCACCCGAATTCTCTGTTGTCATATGCCTGTGCCTCGTCAATCCAATGTCGTTATGGGAACTTCCGCGCCCTTCTGCTCAGCCGAAACGTACGCGCTGTAAATTGTTGTGATGCAGTCTGCGGCAAGCGTGATATTCGACTCCACCGGATCACCGTATGCAATCGTCCGGTAGAACGCCTCGATCTCCTGGGGATAGCCCGTAAACCAGTCTTCATCCGGCGAGGGGGTCGACCAGCCGGCCTTCGTACCGGTTTTCTCGACAACGTATATGTCGTCGAAATTCGACTCCAGGCAGTTGTAGGTCTTCATCGCCGTGTTCGGATTGATGTTGCAGATGCTGCGATGGTTATTGGCGGCCACTTCGATACAGTTATGAATACCGCCCACTATGATGTCGGAAGCGAAGATGTCGGCGATGGTCCCGTCTTCGAACACAACGTGCATCATCGAAAAATCGTCGATGTCGTGGTAGTCGTTGCGGATGTGCCCTTCGTCGCGGAAACTGTCCATACGCGTAAGTGCATGGGTCCGCGCCGAAATGCTCGCCGGACGGATCGGTTTACCGTTTCGCGCGTTTCCTTCGACTCGTTTGAGGTACAACGCCGCCGACAGCGGATGACATCCCTTACCGATCATCACCCCGCCGCCGGAGTACTTCCACTGCGCGTAGGTTTTTGCGTGCGAACCGGAGTGGGCCTCTTCACCGTGGATCCACAGTATCTGGGCGCCGGTCTTCTCGATGATCTCGCGTTCCTTCTGGATCGCCGGGGCGTAGACCCAATTCTCGGCGTAGAGGACTTGTCCCTTGCTGGCATGCTCGGCTGCGATCATACGCTCGACCGACGCGATAGCCTCGTCCAACGCCGTCTGCTTGCAGCACGTATCGCCGTTGAAGTCATCCGATCCGTCGCCGAAGTACCCGGTCAGCGGTTTTTCGACGATGACGAACTTGTCCTTCTGGAGGGCCGCGACGGCGACCTCTTCGTGTGCGGTTGCCGTCGTGCAGACGTGGACAACGTCGACGCTGTCGATCATTTCATCGAGGCTGTCGAACGCCTGTATGTCGCGTTGGGACGCATAATCCTTAGTTTGTTCGGCGTCTATAGCGAACACGCCTACAACCTCGGGACTCGTGCCATAGACCTTCTTTATCGCTTCGAAGTGGAACGAGGCGGAGAACCCCGCACCTGCAATTCCGCTGCGAACATCCTGTTTTTTGGCCATGCGTGTATTCCTGATAGCGATGTATCCCTCCGGCAGGAGACTATGATGCCAATCATGCCCCCCGACTGCAAGCGAATTGTCCCGCCGCGGCGTGTCGAACGCCCCTTGCCCCGCCGGATTAACAGTGTAAACTCTTCTTGAGGAGATACCGTGATCAAACGTTTTAGCATACTGAACTGGATGTTGCTGGTTGTTGTCTGCGGTCCGGCTTGGGGCGCGCCGGTCGTGGATGTTCGCAAGCAGATCGAGGCTGATTGGACCCGCCAGGAGCGGGTCACACGCAAGCAGATACCCGCCCATGGGATCAAAGGGGCGGTGAAGCGCGGGCGGTTGATGATAGCTGACTTCCGCAAGGCCGGAGCGGGCGCCGCCGCGGACCGAGCGGCTGCCAAACTCGACGCCGTCGAGGCCAAATGTAAAATCTTTGCTGAAAAGAGCGTTTCGGTCGAAGCCCTGGAAAAAGTCTACTTTGAAGCCAGATGGGCCGTTAGAGAGTTATCGTTCGCTAATCCGAAACTAGACTTCAAGGAACTGCTGTTCGTGCGTCGCAACTGGCCGCGACGGAACCACCAGTGCTCGCATCGCGTTGGTGAGGACCAGATCCCCGGCGCGAACATCTGCATACTCTCACCGTTGTCGCCGGACGGTAAGGTGCGCAACGTGCTGTCGGGCAAGTATGCAGCCGGTGGGATCGGGCGCCCGGACCTGTCGTACGACGCCAAACGCATCGCCTTTCCCTACGCTGCCCTGCGCGCCAAGCCCACAAAGTACGGATACGGCTTGCCCGATGTGCGCGGCGGGGCGTGCGTGTCTTACGATATCTTCGAGGTGGGCGTCGACGGCGAGGGTCTCAAGCGCCTGACGAATGACGCGAAGAACGAAGACACCGAACCGTGCTACCTGCCCGACAGGCGGATAGCGTTTACGTCGTCGCGGGCAGGGCGCCTTGTCCAGTGCGGCGATTGGGCCCTGGCCTGCGGGATATATTCGATGAAGTCCGACGGCAGCAATGTCCGCCGGATAACCGAACCGAAGGAAGGCGAGTTTTACCCGAGCATGCTCGATGATGGGCGGATCATGTACACTCGCTGGGATTACGTGATGAAGGGGTATAACGTTATCCAGCAGCTCTGGGCGGTCAATCCCGACGGCAGGCGCGCCCAGTTAGTCTACGGCGACCACTACGCATTTTCCCGCGGTCCGATCGCCTTCCAGGAAGCCAGACAAATACCCGGCACGAGCAGGGTGATATGCGTTGGTGCGGCCCATCATAATAGCGGGGTGGGCCCGATCATGATCGTGGACATGGCGGGTAATCGCGGTGGTCCGGAGTCGATGCGCAGAATAACCCCACAAGTCGGATACCCCGAACTCTACATGCCCAGCGAAGTGTTGGGAAAATACAAGAATTCGCGGCACGCCGCTCGCGGGCGCATGGATGCCGGATGGTATTCCAGCCCGTATCCGCTGAGTGAGAACCAGTTCCTCGCGTCGTATTCGTTCGATAAGAACAATAACTCCGTACACGGGTACGCGCTGTACCTCTGCGACGTTCATGGTAATCGCGACCTGATCTATCGCGGTGATGGTTTCTCGTGTTATTCACCGATCCCGATTCGCCCTCGAAAAAAGCCGCGGATCATCCCCGACATGGTCAAAGGCGTGGACCCCAAAACGCCCGGGGTACTCACCGTTTCGAATATCTACAAGGGGCTCGACGGGATCAAGCCTGGCGAGGTTAAGTATCTGCGAGTACTCGAAACGTATTCGAAAACCGTCCACACCACGCCCCAGCGGTGCGATATCGGAGTCGCAAGCGGATGGGATCCTCGCGGAGTCCTGGGCGTTGTTCCGGTCGAGGCTGACGGATCTGTCCATTTTGAGGTCCCCCCGTTCAAGCAGATATTCTTCGAGGCGCTGGACAAGGATTATCTCGAGATTCGTCGGATGCGTAATTTCATGAACGTTATGCCCGGTGAGAAAACCGGTTGTATCGGATGTCACGAGCCTTACGGTACGCTTCCGGGCAAGGCCGGTCCCGGTGGACCGATAGCGATGAAGCGTCCGCCGTCGAAGCTGATTGCCCCGCCCTGGGGCGACGGCGCCATCGGTTTCAAGCGCGTGGTCCAACCGGTGCTCGACCGCAATTGCATAAGCTGTCACGACGGTTCGCCCAAAACCGACAAGGACAGCAAGAAATCGTTCGACCTTCGCGGGCTGCAGATGGTGATTGCTCCGGCGCCTTACGATCGCGATCAGGGCCCGCAGCACGCGGTGTCCGATTCGTTCCTGAAGTTGCTGGGGTACGTTTCGTACGTTAAGGTTGGAGGGCACAAGGGACTCAGGTTACCGTTGCTGACGAACGCGACCGGTTCGCGGGTGAGCAAGCTTATGAAGGTGCTCGCCGACGGCGGGCACTACAAGGTCAAGCTAAAGACGGACCACTGGCGTGCGTTTGCGGCGTGGATCGACTGCAACGCTCCGTTCTACGGCGGTTGGGACGAGATCGTGCTTAAGGGTACCAGAGCGCCTCGGCGCCGCAAGTTGATGGTGAATAACGGACCGGCCACGATCGCACGCAGGAAGGCAATCACTGGTAAGCTGCCTACCGGTGTGAAGCTCGATGCATTTTTGAATTGCGGCGCCCGGCAGGTTAACGATAAGAAAGACGCCGTCCGAATCACCCAGACGCGCGGGCAGAGTTATAGTTTCACCAGGGCGAAGATCGCCGGCCTGTCTCCGACGCAGGGGCTCATCGCCTTCGATGACAAGGAAGTTATCTTCGAGATCAGCGGTTTGAGCGGCCGCGGGCGCTGCAGCGTCACCCTGACCTGGTGGGACTACGACACCACCGAGCGTAAGCAGAGCGTGTGGATATCGAATACCGACGGTAGCGGTAAGGCCTGCGCAATCAAACCTGCATCTCTACCGAACTACAAGAGCAGAAGACAACTGCCCGCCGAGATATCGTTTACGCTCGATGAGGCGCGGATCAAAGCAGGCAAATGTAAACTCGCCATCCGCAAGGAAGCGAAATACAACGCGGTGATTAGCGAAATATGGGTTACGTCAAAAAGCGCTCGCTGAAATCTGCATGAGTACAACACCCGCCTGAATTTGAGAGGACTCTCCCGGCAGCGGCTCGGATGGCGGGCATTAGCGGGGGAGGTTTACTTGCTCTTTATATCCCAGAGGGCGTTGGGGTTGGCGATGAATCGCGATATCGGTTTGCTCTTGTTGTAGTCTTTGGTGATGAGATGCGCCTCGTACCGATTGCCGATACCGGATGTGTGCTTGATCTGCCGACCGGGTTTCAGCCGGGCAAATCCCTGGAGACTGCCCCAGCGGCTGAGAATGAACAAAGCGACTTCCTTCCCGCTGCCATTACGCACTGTGACCGAACACCGAGGGGCGTACGAGGTCGAAGGACTCCTGTGCAAGGAATGTACCCTCACGTTGGGCATTGCGGTCTTCAGTTTGGCAGCGGCCTCCTTCGATACGCCGGAAGTCCTTGTCACAGCCACGAAACTCAGTCCGGGCAGCTTTTTGAGCAGCATTAGACCGTTGTCGCCCCCTTTCCAGTTGCGGCCGATCAGGGCGTTAACGATATCCCCTCCATCCAACTGCCGGGTCGGATCCAAGGCGAACCACAGGGTCACCAGGCCCCTGTAGTTTACCTCGCCGCCGAGCCTATGGATTTCGAGGACGGTTTCCTTTACCTGCTTGCTGACGTTATTCGACGCCAGTATCCCCGCCAGACCGGGGCGGACCTTCATATCCTTCTTACCGAATTTCTCCAGCACCTGCGCCAGACGATACGAAATGGGAAGTTGGCCCGTTACCGCGATTCTGCGCCAATAGAGGGGCCTGCCACCGGCCGCACGCTTCATTTCAAAGGTGACCTTCTTGCCCTTGTAATTTGCGATGGGGAAAACCAGCGGCGCTCCCCGCCTCATCCAGATCTGTTTGACCGGGATCTTTTCGGTCGGGATTGCGACGCCGGCGACGTGCAGCGTAATGCTTCCTATATGGAGGTCCCCACCGTCGGCGTAACCGGCGTCGACGACCATCCACTTGTCATCGTCCCCAACCATTATTTCTCTCGACAGGGTCAGCGGTTGTTCTTCGGTGCGGACGGTCGTCAGGAACCGCCCGCCCGCTCCTGATGTCTCGTCGAACCGGTTCGTCCAGGTGCAGACCTCCGACTTGTCGAGTTTGAGAGTCCATCCGCGCCAGGAGGTGACCTGCGAGGCAATCCGCTTGCGAACCTCGTTTCCCAAACCGCTCGGGTCGAGCGCGATCTGCGGATCGAGCCAGTCGAACTTGTCGCGGATGTTCAGCGGGTCGGCGCGGGGTGGGTAATTGCGGGCGACGGGGTCTACCTGGAGAACCAGGCGTTTCGGCGTGTCGGGCCCGCAGGCAAGGGATATCCATCCGGTATCCGCGGTCTTCCGCGAGCCGATCATCATAGGGCTTTCGTACCGTGGTTTGGTCTGCGTCGATCCGACGTATATCCGTGCGCGGACGCATCCGCCCGTGTCGACGAAGTGGTCCAGCCCCAGGCGGCAGTGAAACGACCTGGCGTGCGGTGGAAGCGTGAAGCTCAATTCGCTGCGGGCGTGTACCCCGAAGCCCCAGGCGTATCGCCGCCCGCCGCTACCAAGGAATCCGCCGGCGACGTTGCGGTCGGCGCGCCACGGCAGCATCGTCGGGTTGACCACGGTGACCGGACGAACGCGGGACAGCGGGACCTTATCGGGAGAAAACGACCATCGCATGCGAATGGAACCGAAACGCGTCCACAGCGGATCGAGGCTCCAGACCGGATGGATAATATGTGCCCACGTACTGCTGTCGCCTTGCCGGGGGTTGGGCGCCGCCGCCCGATGCAGCCTGAGCGTACTGATATGACGCGTGTAATTTGCGTGATTTGCGACCTGAGAATCGAGTTGCTGCTTAAATCTCGCGGCTTCGGACACCAATGGTTGACGTGCAGTTATGAGCCTCTGCTGTTCGGTTCTGCTGAAGTTCGCGATCTGCTGAGTCCTGTGCTGCCGCAACCTCAAACGTTCGGATTCGAGTTGTCTCTTGTGCGCTTCCCGCGATTGGGCGCTCCTGGTGCGCAGGTCCCTGATCTGCTTGTCTCGCTGAGCGGCTGGTTTTCCAGCCAGGCTTTTGGTCAGGTCCGCCTCGGACTTGCGAAGAAGCTCTTCGTGCTTGCGGCGTTTCTCGGCCAGACCGGCTTGGTCTTTCTTTTGCTGCTGGTCCATCCGCTGCTTTAACGCGGTAAGGGCTTTGTCGTAGACCTGACGGTCGGCGGCTTGGGCTTTCTGAAATTCGGTAGCCTTGGCGATGCTGTTCTTGCGGGCCAGATCGACCGCCTTGCCAATCTTGGCCAGGTGGGCTTGGGCCTGTTCGAGTTGGTTGTCATAGTTCATGAGGGTCATCCACGACCGCATCTCTTGGCTGACCGTCCTGAAAGGCGAGGCGCGAAATCGCGTTTCACTGGCGGTGGCGATCAGCCCGCCGGTCGTTTCGAACCGAACCAAGCGAGAGCGAAGCGAGGGGCTCAGCGCCGCCAATTCCCGGTAATACGCCTTCCAGGGATTGATCCCGGGCATGTGAATCTCGGCGATCTCCGAGAGTTTCACGTCGCGCGTTTCCTTGTCGAGAAGGAGCGTTACCGAATCTTTGCGCCAGCGAACGCTCGCGAAATCCAACCGCCGCCCGTCGGTGCGGTAGAGATTTCCCGGGTTCAACCGGCGTTTCGAGGGCGGTCCCCAGACTATGCGCTGAATGCGGCCGGGCAGGATGCGAACGTGCCCCGATGGCTTGTAAACGGGCGGATACAACTTCTCGACGGGCTTTACGAGGACGTGCGCCGGGATATACTGACCGCTGGTTTTACTGCTCGATTCCGCGCCGACCACTCGCCCGATGATCCGGTCACCGCCGATGAATTCAACATAACCGCCGCAGTTGTAGGGCGCTCGCCACGGATTCAGCGCCATATCCCGCAACCAGAGCAGCGGATGCTTCGGGTTCGACAGCGCCACCCCCTCGAGGTGCGCCGAGCCCGGATGCGCGCCCCAGCCGGACAGATTGTCGCCCGAAACCCGCCGCCTGTCGGCGAATACGGCAAGGTAGCGCCCCGCCCCAGCGGTTGTCCGCGCCGGACAGGTCGCCGAAACAACCACCGCCAGCAACATGAATTCAATGGAGACCGTCTTTCTCATGACCATCCATGGCCTCGTTCTTGAATAAGGCCTTTGTTTATGTGATCCAGCAGTTCGCACTGGAACCAGGCGCTCACTCGCTCCATGGCTTCTTCGTAGTTTGGTTTGCTTTCTGATTTCATCATTTTCAGGATGCATGTATCATAAGATCGAGCCGACCGGACGACAATGGAACAAACAGGAGCATCAAAATGAAAGTAGTGGCATTCAACGGAAGCGGACGCAAGAACGGGAACACGGCGATGCTGATCGAGCACGCCTTCAAACCGCTGGGAGCGGCCGGCATAGAGACGGAAATGCTGCAGCTTGCGGGCAATACGATTCGCGGATGCACCGCGTGCTACAAGTGCGTGGAGAACAAGGATCAGCGTTGTGCCATCACCGGCGACATCATCAACGACTGCATCGCCAAGATGATCGAAGCCGACGGAATCATCCTGGCCTCGCCAACGTATGTCGCCGACGTCAGCGCCGAACTGAAAGCACTGATCGACCGAGGCCTGGTAGTTACCAGGGTCAACGGTAATCTCCTGAAGCGCAAGGTTGGCGCCGCGATAGTGGCCGTCCGGCGCGGCGGAGCGATCCACGCATACGATTCAATCAATCACTTCTTCCTGATCAGCCAGATGATCGTACCCGGATCGAGCTACTGGAACATAGGTATGGGTCGCAATATCGGCGATGTGCAGGAAGACGCCGAGGGCATAGAGACCATGACCGATCTGGGCGAGAACATGGCATGGTTGCTGGGGAGAATCGCCGATTAATACGGTGCGAATTGGCGGAATTATCGGGGTGTTTTTATATATTTTATACCTTGTGTCAGCCAGCTTGTTCGCTACGATCTGATGTTCCACAATAATCAGGCAAGCGGAGAAGATGATGAATCGTATGTTTTCTATGTTTGGATTTGTCTTGGTTCTGTCGTTGATGTTTATTGCTGCGTGCAGCGACCCGCCCGCTGACGCTGTAAGCGGGGCTTCACCGGAGACACCACATAAGAAGATGACCCTTCCTCCCGCTGGATCGGATTACGAGATCGTTGGCGTTAAGGATGGATTGTCCGGTTACATGATCAAGTACGACGACAAGCTGTACCGGGGCGGACAGATGAACAACGCCAAAGGGCTTGATTTCCTCAAGAAACTGGGTATTACGACTGTCGTCACGATTACGCCAACCGATGATGAACGAACATATGTTGTCAAGCGCGGTATGAAGTTGCTTGAGGTACCATTCGCCAAGACCGACGGACCGTCGACGGAAATTCTGGATGCGTTCCTGGAAGCGGTGAAGTCCTCAACCGGACCGGTTTACGTACATTGTCATGGCGGGACGCACCGGGCGGCGATTCTGGCTGGGCTTTATCGAATGGCTGTTAAGGGGTGGGACTTCAATCGGACCGCCGTCGAATTCGGTACGCTCGGAGGCGACCTGAAAGGTGATCATGCGATGCTGGGAAGGATACGGGAGTACGCCAAGCCATCTTCAGGCACGCAGTAGAGAGGGCGTCACTAGCCCATGAGCCGGATGTCGGGAGAGAGCTTCGGGCGGACGTGTTGTTTCACCAGTTCGAGGAGATGGGGTATCTCGAAGGGTTTGGCGGCGAAAGCGACCGCTCCGGCCTCTCGGATTTCGTCTTGGGAGTACCTGCCACCCGAGATCATAACGACCCTGACGTACGGGTTAATCCGCAGCATGCGCGCCAGTGCGTCGGTCCCGTTCATCCCGGGCATCATCATGTCCATGACGACGAGATCCACCTCCGCGGCATGGCGGGAGTAATACTCGATTGCTTCATTACCGCTGCAGCATTGTGTCACGGTGTATCCGCGTGGACGAAGAACGTCGGAGATCAGTTTTCGAATTGGCGCTTCATCGTCAACGAGCAGTACATGCCCGTTTTGCCGAGGAATTGACAGGTATCGTCCGTCTTGTATCATCATTGAGAGATCCTCGCTGCGTTTCCCGAATCACACAGCATCTCCCTCCGCAGTCTAATCGGAATGACCCGCCACATGGCGCAGGAGAAAAAGGGATTCTTGATGTGAATTGTAAGTCCGTTTGATCGGCAGGAGTATAACTATGCTACAGTGGTGTTGGAGATGTGTGTTGCAAGCGTGTGCGCCAGTTCGTTGATCCTGAACGGTTTGCTCAGGAGTCCCAGAGCCCCCTCGTCGATCAGACCGTTGGTCGTCTGGTTCTGGCTGAAGCCCGAAGAGATCAGCACCTTGACATCCGGGTCGATCGCTTTGAGTTTCCTGAACGTGTCGGGCCCGTTGAGAACGGGCATGATAAGGTCGAGGATCACCAGGTCCACATTCTGGTGGGAGTCCTTGAAGTACTCGACCGCTTCGGCGCCGTTGATGCACAGCGAAACGGAATAACCCAGCTTCTGCAGCGCCGTAGACACGAACTCTCGAACTATACCTTCATCATCTACTACAAGAACGTGCCCCGTACCGCTGATGACATCCTGACCGGGCGGGCTGTTGGCGGAGACGCATGCAGTTTCGGAAGCGTGCAGGAGTACTCTAAACGTCGTTCCCTGTCCGGGATGGCTGTCGACATGGATGTTTCCGTAGTGGCTTTTGATGCATCCGTAGACGCTCGCCAGCGCCAGTCCCGTGCCCTGGCCCACCTCCTTGGTGGTGAAGAAAGGCTCGAAAATCCGGCTGCGCGTTTTGCTGTCCATTCCGCCGCCCGTATCGCAAACGCAAACCTCCACGTACGGTCCGGGGACTATCTCGCTGGGGTAGTCGGCGCACGACTCTTCGTCGAGGGCGACATTCTTCGTCGCGAACGTAAGCACCCCTCCGTTGGGCATGGCGTCGCAGGCGTTCATGCCCAGATTTACCAGTGCGTTTTCGATCTGAGACGGATCGGCCAGGACCGTCGGCGGATCGGCCTGAAGATCCAGCTTGATATCGATTCGCTTGTCGATGCTGTGGCTAAGGAGGGCTACTGACTGCTCGATAATCGCGGTGGTGTCAACGGCGACGATCTGAAAGGTTCCCTTGCGGGCGAAGTCCAGCAGTTGCCTGGTGAGTTCCGCCGCTCGCCTGGAGGCCGCCACGACCTGCTTGAGCATGTCGTCGCGTTCGGCCTGGCCGAAGCCTTCCATCTGCAGGAGTTCGGCGTTTCCCTGGATGGCGGTCAGAATGTTGTTGAAATCGTGAGCTATTCCCCCAGCCAGTCTACCGACCGCTTCCATCTTCAGCGCATTATACGCATGTTGATTCTCATCTCCCTGGTGGCTGTCCAGCGACTCTTGAAGCGCTGCAACCTTCCGGCGGAGTTCGAGAACTTCTTCTATGAGTTGATCTTTGGTCTTGTCCTGGTCTGCCACGGTGGATTCCACTCACAAGTCTTCAGTAAGGTAATTATACTATATTGGAAGAAAGAGCAAACCTGATTTTCAGGAAGTTATGTAATTCGGTTCAAAAAAACTCCGAGTCCTGCAGCCCATATGAGCTTGTAATGAGAATTTTAGCACTGGAACCATACTACGGGGGCAGCCACATGCAGTTCCTGGACGCCTGGTCATCCCACAGCCGCCACGACTTCACGATCCTGGGTCTGCCCGCCCACAAGTGGAAATGGCGGATGAGGCATGCTTCGGTCACACTGGCCGATCGGGTCGCCGAAATGTCATCCTCCGGCGGTCGAT
Source organism: uncultured Planctomycetaceae bacterium (assembly GCA_964607575.1). Classification (GTDB taxonomy): domain Bacteria; phylum Planctomycetota; class Phycisphaerae; order SM23-33; family SM23-33; genus BS750m-G57. Next base: position 54,897 of record CAZSLS010000004.1, read on the forward strand.
GGGATGCGGTATTCTGCAGCGATATGCTGAACCTCCCGGAGTTCCTCGGGCTCGCGCCACGCCAGGTGCGCCTCCTGCCGTGTGTGGCGTACTTCCACGAAAACCAACTGACCTACCCCGACGAACGCAAAGACCCGCGAGATATACATTTCGCCCTGTCGAATATGACTACGGCCTTGGCGGGCGGGGCGTGGTTCAACTCGGCGTTCCATCGCGATTCGTTTCTCGGCGCCCTTGGAGCCCTCCTGGCGGACATGCCCGATTACCAGTTGCCCGGCGTGGTCGAGCGAATCCGATCGGCCAGCCGGGTCATGCATCCAGGCGTCGACCGGTTCCCGCCTCGCCGACCGCGCCGCGACGGACCGATGCGGATACTTTGGGCCGCACGATGGGAACACGATAAAGACCCCGAAACGTTCTTCGATGCCATAGGGCGCCTTCAGACCGCAGGAACCGAATTCCGCATCAGCGTTATTGGCCAGCAGTTCAATCGGGTTCCACCCGTATTCGAAACCGCACGCAAGCAGTTCAGCGACCGGATCGACCGCTGGGGATATCAGGAAACGCTGGACGAGTATCGCGCTGCGCTCGGGGAAGCCGACGTGTTCGTGTCGACCGCCCGGCATGAATTTTTCGGTATCAGTGCGGTCGAAGCTGCGGCCGCCGGGGCGATGCCCGTCCTGCCCAAACGACTGGCGTATCCGGAAGTGTTTCAGCTTGGCAAGGTCCCGGGAGCCGAGGCGTTGTTCTACTCCGGAGGCGCCGACGGACTGGCCCGCAGACTCGCCGAACTCGCCGACGGAGATTTCCGGTCCAGCGCTGCTGAGATAGTTAAACCGCTGGCCTGGCCCGCAGTTGCCGCTGCTATGGACGATGCAATAACACTGACCTCAAATGCGTCCGGGCCCAAGAAATAACCAGACCCAACGCCGCCCCACGCAGAACTACCGATGTCACAAATGGTTCACGTTCTTTCGGGAGTGTTTCCTGCCGCCAATTTCTCAATTACCAGTCGTCAGGTGGGAATTTATCGCATTTATTGCTAGGAGATATCGGTATTCTGTGGTATAGTAACCATCGCTCTAGTTCGCTTAGGGAGCGGCGGAGCTATTATCAGCCAAATGAGGCATGGGCGTTCTCGCTCACTCGCACCACCTCCAGGCCACACCGGCCAAGTTCCCGTAAGGTGAGAGTTCTTCACGCAGACTGAGTGAGTCTGCGAGGGGAAGTACTCTCAGCGGAGTTAACACATTTGGACGTGCGTGCGCGCGGCCTCACGGAACAGATCGGTTCGTTCGGGTCACTCGCGTCGCGGGTTCGGCAAGAGACAAAGGAGACGCATCATGAACAAGGGAAACTCTTACATTACGGTGGTTTTGATTGCGGCGGTGCTGAGCGTTTTTGTCACGGAGGCGCCGGGCGCATCGCGAAACTGGGGCGGGTCGATCGACAGCGACTGGTTCAAAGCGGGCAACTGGACCCCGTCAGGCGCACCGGCCAGCACCGACGACCTGACCATCGGGCCTTACCTGCCCCTGCCGCCCACACCTCCCCGGCCCTCGACGACACTCCCCGTTTTCGTAGACGGTGGCGGATCGATTTCCGCAGTCTCGCCTATGGGGAGGGCTTATTTCGACGACCTGACTATCGGCGATACTGCCGCCGGTTCGATGGACATCACGCTGGGGGGCGATGTTATCAGCGCGGTCGGTTATGTCGGGCGCCAAAGCACGGGCTCAGGGGCCGTAAACGTCAGCGGAGGTGGATCTATCTGGGACAACTCGGCGACCCTCTATATCGGTTACGACGGCGATGGTGAGTTGTTGGTCCAGGACGGCGGCTACGTCAGCAGTGCGTCTTCTTACATAATGACGAGGCTGGGGTCCAGCGGCAGCGCTACAGTTACCGGCGCCGGGTCGAAGTGGATTACCGATTCGCTGTACGTCGGCAGCAGCGCCCCCGGAACCGGGAATCTGACCATCGCTGACGGCGGGCTTGTCTCCAGTTCGTCCGGATCGATCGGCACCGCCGCGCTCTCCAACGGCAACGCTCAAGTTACCGGGACCGATTCCGAATGGTCCATCACCGGCGGACTGTCGCTCGGATCACACGGGGCCGGGAAGCTTACAGTAGGCGGCGGCGGTAAGGTCCGCGCCGACGGGATGCTGTACCTCGGGGATGGAGGGCTGTTAGGGGGCGGCGGGACGGTCGATCTCAACAGCGGCGGATTCATTGTCGCCGATGTGGTCTCCCTTTCGAGCGGGGGGGTCTTCAATATCGCCACCGGTTCGACGCTGCGCACGAACCGCATGTCGGGATTCGGTAACAGCGTGACCGCCGGGCGCCTGCAACTGGGTAATGTCAGAGGGGCCACCGCCGGGGCTCATACGGTCTCTGCTGGACAGACCTTCGACGTCAATCATGACTTCATCGTGGGATACGACGCCCCGGCCGCCTTCACGCAGACCGGGGGCGCCGTCACGGCGGACTATGAGATTCTTGGTTACTCCAGCACCGGGACATACAACCAGTCGGACGGCACCCATCAGATCGCCACGTATCTGCACCTGGCCGAGGGATTCGGAACCGTCGGGACGTACACTCTGAGCGGTGGATCGCTGACGGTGGGAACCGAGGAAATCGTCGGGCGGGGCAACGGTCCGGGCTCATTCGTTCAGACAGGCGGGACGCACACCGTGGGCTCCGACCTGTATCTGGGGCAGCTTGCCGGTCCGTTTGGGGGCGGAACGTACAACCTCAGCGGCGCCCCGTCGCAACTGACCGCAACGAACGAATACATCGGGTACGAGAACACAGGTGTGTTCACCCAGAGCGACGGTACGCACCAGGTGCAGGATGTATTGTACCTCGGTCACCAGGCCGGCGGGACGGGGACCTACAACTTCAGCGAAGGGACGCTGATCGTAAAGACCGAGTACGTCGGGTACAACGGAACGGGCATCTTTAACCAGACCGGCGGGTCGCACCATGTCTTGGGCGGAGAGACCCTCTATCTGGGATACGCCGCCGGTTCCAGCGGCGCCTACACGCTCGACGGCGGGAACCTGACCACCAGCGAAGTAAAGATCGCCGAGGAAGGCTCCGGAACATTCATTCAGAACGGCGGGATTCATAGCGTTACCGGGAAAATGTACGTCGGGCACGTCAACGACGCTCCGGAAATCGGACGATACGAACTGCATGGCGGGACGCTGTACGTAAGTCTGAACGAGTACGTGGGCGACTACGGCGCCGGCGAGTTTCTCCAGACCGACGGCGCCCACACGGTCCTGGGCGATCTTTACGTCGGGACCTACGATGCCACCGACTGCACCGGAAGCTACGATATGACCGGCGGAACGCTGGAAGTTAGAGGTATCGAGACGGTAAGCGCGGGCGCCCCCGGTGTGTTTACGCAGAGCGGCGGGACGCACACCGTTCAGGACGACCTGATAGTCGGCGGCGGGTCGACGGGCATGGGACGTGGAGACGGGATCTACAATCTGAGCGCTACCGGTATCCTCAACAGCAACGCCGACGTGTACATCGGAACGGGCGATTCGGAGATGGCGGTCATAGGTGTTGGCCTGTTCGATCAGTCCGGCGGGGCGCATACGGTGGCGGGGAGCCTCTACGTGGGTCACGGACGCAGGACCGGCCTTTACAACGGTACGTACAACCTCAGCGACGGGACGCTCGACGTGGGAGATCACATATACGTTGGATACGAAGGTGTCGGCAAGTTCAACCAGTCCGGCAGTGGACAGAGCACAACGGGCCAACTCGTTGTAGGGTACGACGCCGACGCGCTTGGAGTCTGCAACCTCGACGGTGGAACGATGACGGCATCAATCAGCGAAACCGTCGGTTACTACGGGACCGGAGAATTCAACCAGACCGATGGGGTCAACGATGCCGGCGTCTCACTGGTCCTGGGCGGTGGGGGCGGGTCTGTCGGAACGTACAATCTCGACGGGGGGGGCGGTGTTGTCGGGTAGCACGTACGTGGGAACGTATGGAATCGGGCACTTCACGCAGACCGCCGGGACGCATACCGTCGATAACATACTGGTCATCGCATCCACCAATTTCGCGGAAGAGGCCAGCACGTACGATCTCCAGGGCGGCGATCTGTCGGTTACCGACGAGGACATTGGACAGAAGGGAACCGGAACGTTTACACAGTCGGATGGGACGCACACCGTCTCGGGCGAATTGATTATCTCCAGAGATCCGGGCTCCAGCGGTTCGTACGAACTGAGCGGCGGAGACCTGTCGGCCGGAACCGAGTACATCGGGTATCAGGATGCCGCTTCGTTCGTCCAGACCGGCGGGACGCACACCGTCACCGGCGACCTGTATATGGCGCACGGGTGGAATCCTTCAATCACCACCTACGCGCTGGGCCCGGCCGGGGCGCTTTCGGTCGACAACGACGAGTACGTCGGCTATTGGGGCCCCGCAGAGTTTACGCAAACCGGCGGGACGCACCACGTCGGAGGCGATCTGACTGTCGGATACGAAGTCGACGGATTCTGCCGCTACGACCTCAGCGGGGCCGCAAGCGTACTGACGGTCGACGGGAACGAACGCATCGGCCACCTGACCTTCGGAGATTTCACGCAGTCCGACGGAACGCACACCGTCACCGGACAACTCATTGTGGCCGGCGAGTCGGGCGCACAGGCTTCCTTCACCCTCAGCGGGGGCGCATTGACGGCCGGGAGCGAGATCATCGGTAGACAGGGCATGGGTACCTTCGATCAGACCGACGGGACGCACGAGGTTACCGATACTCTGATCGTCGGGCATTCCGGTGAAGGCATGGGAACCTTCAACCTCGACGACGGGACGCTTCAGGCCGACGCCGAGATCATCGGCAAGGGCGCCCTGGGCGAGTTCAACCAGAACGGCGGGACAAATACGGTGGCTGCGACGCTGACAATCGCCGGCCAAAGCGAGGAAGGAGAGGGAGAGGAACCAGGAGGATGGGCTCAGGGGACCTACAATCTCGCCGGCGGCGCCTTGACCGCGCTGACCGTCGACAACAACGACACCGTCAACCAATCCGGCGGAACGCTCGATACGGACACGTTCAACAACGCCGGAACCTTCAACCATACCGGCGGGACAATGACCGCCGATACGTTCAACAACACGTCGTCCCCGACGACACACGTTCACGACCCGGCCGTCTTCAAGGCCGATACGGTCAACAACAACTCCGAATTCTATCTGTTCGGTGGAACCGTCCGCGGGGTCGCTGCCCTGATGGGGACGTTCAATAACAACGGCTCGTTCCACATGTCCGGTGGAACGTTCGAGGATTACCTGGTCAACCAAGGCTACGTTTACTACTCCGGCGGGACGTTCAACGGAATCTTCGAGCACTGGAACGGCGCCACATTCGAGCGCGACGCCGACTTCACGGCTGAGGGCGGAATCATCAACTATGGGATCCTGACCTCGGCGCCCGGTCAGCAGTTGAACGCCAATGGATTCGGGATCCTGAATTACGGTGAATTCTATCTGAACGGAGGGACGTCTGCGGCCACCACGTTCACCAACGACTTCGGTGCCTATTTCGAGGCGTACGGGACACTCGACGCCGATCTGGTTAATAACGGCGTGCTCGAGACTGAGGGCATGCTCATTGTGACCGGGACGACTACGAACATGGGCCAGGTGCGCATCGAAAGCACCGAGCACCTGCGCTCCGCCGGCGGAATGACGAGTACGGGAATTGTGGAGATGGAAGGCGGTTCGATCGGCGGTCCGGGCGCGCTGGTCAACCAGAGCGGAGGCGTTATCCGCGGATTCGGCGGAGTCAGCGCGCCGACAACCAACGACGGCGGCGTAATCCACGCCACCGGCGCGCAGCTTACCTTCACTAACCTTTCCGGCGGTAATGTTAACGGGGGTGAACTCCGCGTTGCAGACGGGTCTCGCCTCCAGATCGTCACGCCGTTTGCCAGTTCGGGAACCATCGTGACCGAAGGTGAAAACGCCGCATTGCTGGGCGGGCAGATCGCCAACACTGGAACGCTCAGCGGAGCCGGGCGGGTCAGCAATATCTTCCTGAATGACGGAGTCGTCCGCGCCACCGGTGGAACACTGACCCTTTCAGGTGCCGGCAACACCAACACCGGCCGCTTCGAGATCCCCGACGGTGCATCGGTGGTGGTCTCGCAGGGTCTGGCCGTCAACGCCGGGACCATCGCACTGACCGGCGGAACGTTCGACAACAATGCCCGCGCTATGACCAACACCGGTTCGATCCTCGGGCGAGGGGTCGTCACCACCGGCGGGCTGGTCAATGACGGCCTGATGGCCTTTGCCGACGGAGACACCGAAATCTTCGGCGACCTCGCCAACAGCAACACCATCAACGTTACCGAATGCACGACCACCTTCTTCGGCGACGTTACCAACGCCGCCGGCGCGACGATCAAGAACACCGATGGAACAGTCAGGTTCCTCGGCGACTTCGTAAACAACGGGACGTACACGAGCGACCCGGCCGACAACTACTTCGTCGACATCACCGTCGGGGCAACGGGATCCTTCATCGGCGGCCGGGGTGATCGCTTCTTAGTCGCCGGCGACTTCGACAACGCCTCGGCGGCGTCTGCGATATGGGGCACCACCGAAGCCGAACTGGTCTTCCTGGCGAACGCACATACGCTGGAACTGCCCGGTGCGGACATGGGAACCACCTACGCGGGAATGGACGACAACTTCGCGTGGGGCATCCTGCGCCTCGCGGAAAACGGTTCGCTGACACTCGCCGACGGTAACGCCGCACCCGGCGGAGCGATGTACGTTACAACCCTGATCCTCGAAGACGGGCTCTCGCAGATCGGTTCGATCGCGGACAACGGGTTCAGCATCTACTACGACCCCGCATCGTCCGACAACGACTATCTAGGCAACCAGACGTTCCCCCTGCCCGGCGGCGGACAGATCGCACCAGTCCCCGAACCGGCGACACTGACGCTACTGGCGCTGGGCGGTCTCGCACTGCTTCGCCGACGGAGACGCGGCGGGATCAACTAGACGCGAAAGGCAAACCAAAGCGTGATGAAAGTGAGGAGATAACTTCTTCTCATGTCGGGGGCTGGCTTGTTTGAACGTGCCAAAGTGTTATGGCTGCGGCGGTGGCGAGGTTCAGGGAATCTGCTCCGGGGGCCATTGGGATTGTTAGTTGGATTTTTGCGCGGGCGATCAGGGGTTCTTCCAGACCGGTGGCTTCGCTCCCGAACATGAGGGCTGTCGGGGCGGTTGGGCGGAAGTCGGCGAGATTTATGGCCGTTTGGTCGAGTACCATTGCGGCCAGTTGGTAGCCCCGGTCGGTCAGGACGGTCAGGTCGTCGGCGAGGTGGGTGCTTCGCGTTAGTTTGAGTTGGAAGGCGGCGCCCATCGAGACTCGCAGGACGCGGCGGGAGAATTCGTCGCAGCATCGCTCGCCGAGCAGGATGATTTCGATGCCTAATGCGGCGGCTGTGCGGAAGATGGCGCCGAGGTTCTCGGCGTTGCCTGTGTCGGGCAGGATTACGATCGTGCTGCCCGGCGTGGCTTGTGAGAGAGCTTGTTCCAGTGTGGGCAGTTCTGGTCGGTCGGCGCTGGCGATTACTCCGCGGTGGAAGTCGAAGCCTGCTATGGCTGAGAGTGTATCGTCGTCTGCGACGAACAGATCGCCGCCGCGGTCGGCGAATTCGGCGAACTCATCTGCGAAGCGGGGCGTGGTGAGTACTTGCGTATTGGGGTATTCGGCCGCGATAAGGCGATGCGCGAGCCATCGGCCTTCGGCGATCATCATGCCTTGGCTGCGCAGGTCGCGGTCGCGCAGATTCGAGAAAGCCTCCAGCCGCGGATCGTCGCCGCCGGCGGGAGATGTTTCTTGCGTTCGGTTCTTCACGTCGATCCTTTTCTATCCGGCGGGGGTCGTGGTTACCGCGGTCGTGCTATAAGTATCGAGAACTGCCGGGGAAACTGCAATCTGAGCTTTGCGAAATTCGATATCGCGCCTTTGGCCCCTGCTCCGAAGCGAAAACTGTTTTGAGTTCGACCGCGGACACCGATAGAATCTTTGGCAAGGCCTACGGTGATTGCGGGCGTGGGCCCATCTGTTGGCAGGGAGAGACCGTTTATGACAGATGGATTCAGCATAGTTTGTCCGGCGTGCGGTCAGGGGCGGGCCCTTTCGTTGGGTCTGACGCCAAATGAAGATGGAAAGTTGATCTGCGCAAATTGCGGCGCCGAGATTCCAATCCCCCTCGCCGCTCCCGATGAGTCGCTGGAAGACAGCACCACTTTTCAGGGCGACTTGCCGACCAGCGTGGACCCTCCACGAGAAGCGCAGGTGGAAGCGGATGATTCAGACGAGTCGCTGGAAGACAGCACCACTCTTCAGGGCGACTTGCCGACGGCTGTGGACCCTCCGCGAGAAGGGCAGGTAGAAGCCGATGATTCGGACGAATCGCTGCTGGGCGACGCCGATGGACCGCGATACGCCGAACAGGAGACCATCGGTCACGGGGGGATGGGCGAGATCGTTCTCTGCGTCGAGCACAACACGCGACGCGAGGTGGCGATGAAGCGCATGCTGCCGACGGCCGCAAAACACCCCCGCCAGCGAGCGCGGTTCGTCGAGGAGGCTCAGGTCACCGCGCAACTCGAGCATCCCAATATCGTTCCCGTCCACGAACTCGGGCGAGACGCCCGGGGCGCGATCTACTTCACGATGAAACTCGTCAAGGGGCGATCGCTGGCTGAAATACTTGCGCTTCCCCCCGACGGCGAGGAAACACACTCGCTCGGCGAGTTGCTCCAGATATTCCTGAAGGTCTGCGACGGCGTGGCGTTCGCCCATTCGCGCGGGGTGGTCCACCGCGACCTGAAACCGGCAAACATCATGGTCGGCGACTTTGGCGAGGTGCTCGTGATGGACTGGGGCATAGCGAGAATTCTCGGGCACGAGGAGATCGTCGGCGAGGACGACGGGACAGGCGTCCAGTCCAGCCGCCATGACACGGACTCACCCGGATTGCATACGGTCGCCGGGTCGACGATGGGCTCGCCGTCTTACATGCCTCCCGAGCAGGCGACCGGTGCAATCGACAAGATCGATCACCGCTCGGACATCTACTCGCTCGGGGCCATCCTGTACAGTATTCTGACACTGAAGCGCCCTGTCACCGGACCAACTGCCGAGGCGATAATGAACAAGGTCGTCAGGGGGAATATTCACCCGCCCGAGCGGCGGGCGCCGGGTCGGAACATCCCTCGCGAACTGTCGGGCGTCGCGATGAAGTGTCTGGCGAAATACCGCAGGGATCGCTACGCATCGGTCCCCGACCTGCAGCGAGACGTAAACCTGTACCTCGAAGGTCGCAGCGTCTCGGCCGCCCCCGACACGTTCGCCCAGGCGCTGGTCAAACTCGTCAAGCGAAACAAGCCCGTCAGCGTCTCGATAGCGGCCGCCGCGGTGATCCTGATCGCCGTTGTCTCCGTGGCGTTCATCCGCGTGACCGGGGCGATGCAGCGCGCGATCCGCGGTGAGCAGCAGGCGGTTACGGCACAGCAGGAGCAGCGTGCGACGGCGCTTGCGGCCTCGGAGCGTTTTGCGATGCAGGCGATTCGTGCGGCAGAGACCGGGCGCCCGGAAGAAGCTTTGCGCCGCGTTACCGACGCCGAGACAGTCGCCCTCCACAGCCCCTGGGGTCCGTACGCGCGCGGTATGTTCGCAAGGACCAACAAGGACTATCCGGCGGCGGTGGACCTGTTCCGCAAGGCCCTGGAAATCGATCCCGCCCACGCCAAGAGCAATGTCGCCCTGTCGGAAACGCTGCTCCGGATGGGCGACCTCGACCAGGCACAGAAACTGCTCGCCGGTATCAGTACCGCCAAGGACTGGCGGGCACTGCTGAACGTAGGGCAGACCCTCTACGACACCAGGCGATGGGAGGACTCCCAAGTGGTCTTCAAGCGGGCGGTCGAACTGATGGAGAAGGAGAAAGATGCCTCCACAGGCGTCAGGCTCGCTACCGCAAAGGAAGTGCAGGCTAAAATCGACGAGGCCCAGCGGATTATCGATCTGGCCCGGTCAAAGTCAGCCTGCGCAGGATTCGCCGACGAGATCAAGGATCTTCCCGCCGATGAGCAGGTCAAGCTGGTCAGAGCCAAGTTCGAAGAGGTCAACGGCGAGGGGGTGAAGATTGCGGTCGCAGAAGTCAGGGACGGCCGGTGGATTCGAGCGCTTCTCCCGCCCAAGACCCGATTCCTGGAACCGTTAAGAGGCCTGCAGTTGCAGGAGCTGATCACCTCCGGGACGAAGGTCAGCGACCTCGAGCCGCTCAAGGGCATGCCGCTGACACATCTGAACTGTCGCAGCACGCTGGTGAACGATCTGGCACCGCTTTCCGAGGGCATGCCGCTGACATTCTTGAGTTGCTACGGTACCTTTGTCAGCAGCTTGGAGCCACTGAAAGGCATGCGGTTGAAGGAATTGGACTGTGGTGGTACGAAGGTCACCGATCTGAGCCCCTTGAAAGGCATGCCTTTGGAGCGCCTGAACTTGCAGTCGGTACAAGTAAACGATCTGGAGGTCCTCAAGGGCATGCCGCTGGTGCGGTTGCACTGTTTCAATATGCCCATCACCGATCTGAGCCCGCTGAAGGGCATGCTGCTGACGTACCTGAGCGTTGCCAGGACGAAGATCTTCGATCTGAGCCCACTGAAAGGCATGCCGCTGACGAATCTTGACCTCCAGGCTACGAGGGTAACGGACCTGACTACGCCGAAGGGTATGGAGTTGGAGGAATTTACCTGTAGCGGTACGGAGATCACCGACTTGGGCCCGTTGAAGGGCATGCAACTGAGGGGGTTCAAGTGTGCTAACAGCAAGATCGGCGACCTGTCTGTGCTAAAGGGCATGCCGCTGATATGGCTCCATTGCAACAGAACCCAGGTCAGTGATCTGCGTCCACTCGAGGGGGCACCTCTGGAGGTGCTCGTGATCAACAATACGAAGGTTACGGACCTGACTCCCCTGGTCGGTATGAAGCTTGAAACCTTGTCCTTCACGCCGAAGAACATCACCAGAGGCATCGAGATCATCAGGGGCATGAAGACCATCGAACGTTTCAGCGTCACCGACCGCTATGGCGCCGAGCAGATCAAGCCCGATGATTTCTGGAAAAGGTACGACGCGGGGGAATTCAAGTAAGGCTTGCCAAGCCGTTAACGATTGACAAAGCTTGCGGGCGTTAGTCTACTATGCCTGCGATTATGAACACAGATGACTCTATTCCATCGGACGTGCAGGATGGCGGTGAGGCGGCGTCCGTGTGCCCGCGCTGCGGGCTTGCGGCCGCTCCAGGTGCGGAATATTGCAGGCGTTGCGCCGCGAAGCTCGGTCCGCACAAGAAAGTGCCCTGGTGGCACGTCCATCGGCGGATGTACGATTGGGTGCTGCATTTCGCCCACCACAAACACTCGACGACAGCGTTGTTCTGCCTGAGTTTCGCCGAGAGCAGCTTCTTCCCGATACCGCCTGACGTGCTGCTCGGTCCGCTGTGCCTGGGCAATCGCAGGAAATCGATGTGGTTCGCCACGGTCACCACGGTCGCGAGCATACTTGGGGCATACCTGGGGTACCTGATCGGATTCGCGTTTATCAACGTTGCGGTGATGATTCCCGGCATCACTCATGAGGACATCAAAGTGTTGGCTCGCGAGTTTGAAGTTAGGGGCCAGTGGTACGTATTCATAGCCGCCCTGACGCCGATTCCATTCAAGCTGCTGACGATAACAGCCGGTGTTGCGAAAATGAACCTGGCGGTTTTTACGCTGGCGTGTCTGATAGGCCGATCGATGCGTTTCTTTGGCGTGGCGGGCGTCTTCTGGTTGATCGGACCCAAGGCGCTTCCGTTTATCGACAAGTGGTTCAACTGGCTGGCGCTGGTGTTTGCGGCGATGCTTGTTGGGGGATTTGTAGTTATGAAATACGTGTTTTGAATCCGAAAAGCAACCGTTGTCGGGAGTATTGAGAAATGGCCATATCCGCCGAAGACCGCGGCAAGCTGGTGTCTCTGGCCCGCGGCGCCGTAGCCGCACAGGTGACTGGACAGGGGCGCCCCGAGCCCCCCGCGCCGGAAGGCATCCTCGCCGAGATGCGTGGGTGCTTCGTTACGCTCACCAACGCCGGTCGCCTGCGCGGGTGCATTGGCACGTTTCGACCGGACCGCCCGCTGGGGGAGATGATAATCGAGATGGGGATGTCGGCGGCCGGGCACGACCCGCGGTTTCTGGGCAATCCGATCACACCGGGGGAACTCGACGAACTGAAGATCGAAATTTCAGTGCTCTCGCCGCTGGTCAAGACCGACGATCCGCTGAGCCTGGAAATCGGAAAGCACGGGATATATATCGTCGGCGGCGGCGGGCGGTCGGGCTGTTTTCTTCCGGAAGTGGCCACCGATCAGGGATGGGGCGTCCGGGAGTTTCTGGATCACTGCTGCACGGGCAAAGCGGGCATGTCCGGGGGGGCGTGGCAGGACAGCGATACCACGGTTTACCTGTTCACGTCCGAGAAGTTCAACAGCTAGTCCACCTCGATGAATTTCACCGTGTCGCTGTCGGTGTCGAGAATTGCGACTGTCGGGTACTTTGGCTTTCGGGGACCGTCCAGTGCGCCGGGGCAAATCACCCGCACCGGACCGTATGTCTTATTCGCGGTGCGATGCGTGTGTCCGTGACATATGTAGGGGAACTGTCGACCGGTTATGAACTCGTTGAGCAGTTGCTGGTTGTCACCGTGCAGCGCGATCAGGTGGCGCCCGTCGCCGAGGGGCACTTCAAGGAAGTCGGCTGCGAAGTTGACACTGAACCCTCTGGCCTCTTCGGCGAGTTTCTCGGGGCGGCGATCCATATTGCCTGCTACCAGGTATACGTCCGCTCCCCGGTAGGCGAGGATTGCAAGCTGGTCGGCCGCCACAATGTCTCCGCAGTGAACGAGAACTTCGGCGCCATGCTCAATAAGCAGCGCTACGGCGTTTTCCAGTCGCAAAGCATTCGCGTGTGAGTCGCTCAGGAGTCCGATCAACATCTATCGACCTGGAGTTTGGGGTCCGTGGGGTGGTGGTGGGTTCTATTTGGGGATCTCAACGGGCATGGGCTGCTCTGCGGGCGATGAGTAGATGGCTTGCCCCGAAGGCGGGCGGTAACGGGCTATCAACCATACCTTCTCCGTTCGCGGAGGTATTCTCCAAGGCAGGCGCAGCGAGTAACCCCAAAGTGCGCCGTATTGTCCTACGACCAGCTCGGAGAGTTCCTTGGCGCTGAACGTCCATGACAAGAACGGTTTGGTCGCATCGCTGAGTTTGTCGGGCTTGTCGCCCTCGTAAATCATTATGTCCACTTCGCCGTTGACGAGAACGGACTTGAGCCCGCCGCCGGTATCTCTGAAGAGCATGACCTGCGCGATAACGCCGTCAAAACCGGGCTTACCGTCCCAGTTGACGATGGCGCTTTCGGGAACGAACAGACCGATGCGGTCGGCATGTGCGACCGGTGCGGGCACGCCTTTGTTCGTGGGCGGTGTGCATCCGTTCGACACCGCCGCCGATACGACAGCGATAACGACCAGGAAGTTTTTCAAAACAGTCACGTGCATACCGGTTGGATCAGTCACTGGATAGTTCCTTATCAAAGTTGATTACTTTATTCGTTTTGGCGGGCCTTGTCGTTGGTCCCGCATCGGGCATTTTTCCGAGCGATTCAAGCGGTATGAGTTCGGTGGCGGCTCCGTCTGTCAGGGCCGATTTTTTGATTGGAAGCGGTAGGAGGTCCTTGTAGGGCCTCTGCTCACTGAGCCATTCGAGCAGTCCCTGGCGCCTCTTCTCGCTCAGGAGGTCCTTGCGTTTGACCTGCTTCCTGGTCTCGGCGTCGGATTCGGCGGTGGTTCTCTGTACGTATGGCGTGAGGACTATCAGCAACTCGCGGCGTTGCCTGATGACGGTGGTTGTCTTGAACAGTTCGCCGAGTATCGGCAGGTCGCCGAGGAACGGAACTTTCCGTTCGGTATTGTTGTCCTGGGATGTAATAAGCCCGCCGATGACGATTGTGTGTCCGTCCCTGACGGTAACGGTGGTGGTCGCTGAACGATTGTCTACTACGATCGCGCTGACGCCTTCGCTTATCTCGACGCTGTCTGAGTCGGAGATAGAACTGATCTCGGCGCTGATCTCAAGCTTGATGTCGCCGTCGGGATTGATGCGCGGCGTGGTCTGCAGGAGGATGCCCACGTCCTCGTACTGGATCGTGTTGAACACCGAACCGGTCTCGGTGGCGCGGCTGTTGGTTATGAAGGGCACGCGCTGACCGACGTTGATCTCACCGGTCTGGTTGTCGGCGGTGAGTATCTGCGGGCGAGACAGAACTTCGAGGCGCCCTTCGGTCTGCAATGCGTGCAGGAACAGGTCGATATCGCCACCGCTCAGCGAGAAGCGGAAACCGCCGCTGGTGTTGAACGAACCTGCGACGCCGAAGTTCGTGCCTACCCTGCGGACCGTGCCGTTCGAACCGTTCCTGGCGGAGTGGTCCCACTCGAATCCGAGATCGGATCGTCCGGTGAGCGTTACTTCAGCCAGCAGCACTTTGATGAGCACCTGGGGCAGGGGCTGGTCGAGTTCATCGATCATGGCCGAAATGGTCTTGAAGTAGCGCGGGCTGGCCGATAGCAGCAGGGTGTTCGTCGTTTCTTCGGCTACTATCGCCACTTCCTGCTCGAGCAATTTGTGAGCTGCCCCGAGGCCGTCGGTGCCTAGCGCTTGTGAGACGGTCTGGCGTTCCTGGTCCAGGAACGATCTCAGCGCGGTTTGGATGTCGGCGGCCTGGGCGTTTCTCAGACGGTAGATTTTTGTCTCGCGTTCCTGTGCGGGCGAGGAGTCGAGTTCCTTGATTACCGTACCGGCCAGTTCGACATACTGCTTGGTCCCTCCGACGAGCAGGCTGTTTGTTCGCGTGTCGACGGTTACCGTCAGTGCGCTCTGTTCGGCCGAACCAAGGGTGGCTGAAACCTCGCCGTTCTTGCCAGCCGGTCGGGTGGTCGGCTTCAGGGTGTATTTGATTGACTTTGAATCCGCCGCGCCGGTCTGCTGCAGCCGGAAGAGCTGGGTGAGCACTTCGCCCATTCGGGCGGCGTCGGCGTTCTTCAGCGGGAAGACCTTGATTTCCGCCGCTCTCGGCGCGGTGTTGTCCAGCGCCTTTATGAGATTCGCCAGGAGCGGCATGTTTTCGACGGGCGCCGAGACGACCAGCGTGTTGTTTCTGCTGTCGGGCGTGATCAGGAGTCCTTCCTGCAGCGCTTTGGCGACCACCAGCTTACCGTCCTTGTCCTGTGTGACGAACTTCAGCATCGCCTGGCGGACGTTGGGATCGTCGATTGCGGACTTCGGTTTGGTTGTCAGCGTTTCCAGGAGTATCGTCGCGAGTTCACCTGCGTCGGCGCTCTTGAGTTCGAAGACGCGGATCTCGGTGATCCTGGCCCCCGAACCGGTGTCGAGTTGCTTGATCATGTCGGCGATTGACTTGAAGCTTTCACGGCTTCCGGTCACCAGGAGGGTGTTGGTGCGGGTGTCGGGTATGATGCTTGTCGGGAGGGACCGCCCGGAACTTCCGGAGGCCTGTTCGGCCTGGAGTTTGGCTTGATAGAGGCTGTTGAGCGTGTCGGCGAGGTTGGTTGCGCTGGCTTTCTTCAGCGGGAACGCCCGGATGTCGCCGGTCAGGGCGTCTTCGGCATCGACTTTTCGGATGATCTCCGCGATTACCGCGAAGTTTTCCTTGCTGGCCGAAACGATCAGCACGTTGGTTCGCGTGTCGACGGCGATGGCTACTTTTTCTCGATTTGCCAGTGCGGCGTTCGTGCCGGCGGCGATCGCTCCGGGCTTGTAGAGGCCCTGGGTTATCAGGCTGCTCAGCAGGGTCGAGACTCTCTGCGCGTCGGCGTGCTTCAGGGGGAACAATTTAACGATACCGGTTTCCATGGGCGGTTCGATATCGACTTTCTTCAGCAGGCCTTCGATGAGCGTGAGGTTCTCCTTGTTGGCCGATATCACCAGCGCATTTGTAAGCGAATCGACAGAAACGTCCACGCGGTCCTGCGGGGCGGGTGTCGTGCCCGAAGGGGTCATGGAGACTAACCTGGCGGCGAATATCTCACGAATCATCGGCCCGACGACGCCCGCGTCATTGTGCTTCATCGGAACCACCACCAGCTTGACCGCCGGATCGGTGAGTTTGACGTCCAGATTCTTCAGCAGGCTCTTGAGCACCTTGGTGTCGTCGGTGTTGGCCGCCACCAGCAGGCTGTTGGTCCGCAGGTCCGGAAGGATAACCGGTTTCTGGCGGCGGATGTCGTCGGTGCGTGCGGCCTGGTAACGCTCGTTAAACAGGTTGCTCAGCGTCGTCGTGAGCGTCCCGGCGTTGGCTTCCTTCAGTGGAAACAGTTGTATCTGCCCGCTGAGCGCAGCGGGTTTGTCGTCGAGCTGTTCGGCGAGGTCCTTGACGATCTTGAATCCCTCCGCCGAACCGCCGACGATGAGGCTGTTGCTTCTGGCGTCTGCGACCACGATCACGCGGAGCGCTTCGGCATCTTTGATGCCGAGCGACTGCTGGCGGACCACGCGTGCGTCCATCATTGTCTGCAGCACGGACGACAGCGTGTCGGCCTCTGCGTTCTTCAGCGTTACCAGGCGGATGTCCCTGAGGTCTATCGGCGTCTTGCGGTCGAGGCTCTGCATCAGGTTCGTGAGCATCGTGAAGGTCTTGTCGCTGGCCGAAACGATCAGGCTGTTGGTACGAGTGTCGACGGTAACGGTGGGGCGGTCTTCCTGGCGGATCAGGCTCGCGTTGCTACCGCTGTAAAGTTCCTGAACAACCGTTTGCAGGCGCGTGGCGTCGGCGTTGATCAGCGGGAAAATGCGCACCGTGTTTAACGATCCGGCGCCGGTGATATCCATCTGGGTAATCACGTCGGAAATTATGGTCATCAGGTCCTTGCGTGCCGCGACGACCAGGATATTAGTAGCCGGGTCGGCCTGTATGGTGAAGGCGGCGCGGGTTTTGGGCTTGTCGGACGTGACGGTTTTCTTCTTCGCCGCGGCGGTTTGCAGTCGCGTGACGAACGTTCGCACGCCCGAGACGGCGGGGTCGTCCGTCGGCTCAGTGAATACGCCCCGCAGTACCGGAAGGAGGCGTGCGGCGTCGGCGTTCTTGAGTTTGAAGAGTTTGACCTCGGTGACGAACTTGTCGGCCGTGCGGTCGAGGTCCTTGATCAGAATCTCCGCTAGTGCGAGCGATTCGGCGAGACCGGCTATTACCAGCGTGTTGGTTCGCAGGTCGGCAGATACGTTCAGCCCGGCGGTGAGTGCCTTGCCCGAGGCGGATTTGGGCACGACCTTTCCGACGGTGGATGTTCCCGTCGGTCCTGCGAGTTTCTTGCCCTGCGTGTTGAATATGTCGTCGAGGATGCTTCTAACGGTTTCGGCGTCGGCCTTTTCGAGCCTGACGATTCGCACCAGCACGCCCTCGCCCACGGGTACGGTATCGAGCATTTCCACGATCGCCTTCATGGCCTTGAGATTGTCCGGCGTGGAGGTGATCAGCAGGGAGTTTGACCCCTGTGCAGCCGGGGTTGCCGCGTCGGCGGATACTTTGATCGGCTTGGTCAGGTCCAGTTCGGGCAGTTGTTCCTTGAGGCCTCCACGCACCCTGAGGATTCGGATCTGCTCCTGCAGCGCGCGGGCCTCGGGGGTTACCACGTTGTTTGCGCTTGGACGGAGCATTTCGGTAAGAACGTCCGCCAGGCGTGTGGCGTCGGCTTTCTTCAGCGGGATTATCAGGACCTCGATTTTTTCAAACGCCGGGGGTTTGTCCAGACGCGTGATGATCTCGCCGATCTGCTCGAACAGCGTTTCGCGCGTGGTTACTATCAGCGATCGCGTGCGCTCGTCGGGGCTGATGTCGATTGACTGACCGCCGGCCTGTTTCTGCAATTGCGAGATGAGTCCCTTCAGCGCCGGGAGTATCTTCGAGGGCGTTGTGTTCGTCAGCGGGAACAGTTTGAACTGCAGTTTCCCGGCGACCTCGACCTTGTCGAGCACTTCTATTAGTGCTTCGACTTCCACCATCTTTTCCTTGGTGGCGGCGACCATCACCGTCTGGGTCTGCTGGATCGCGCTGACGGTGACCTCGTCTTCGGCTTTGGCCTGTCGCCCTCGGCTGCGGAACGCCGATGTCAGCGCCGAGGCCACCCGGACGGGATTGGCGTTCTTCAGCACGAACGCCTTGACGGTTCTCTTGGACGAGATCGCCGCCGCTTCCAGCGTTTTCACCAGCGCCTCGATCGCCTTGAAATCTTCGTCGGAGGCGTTGACGAGGATAGCTTTCTGCGAAGGCAGCACGGTGGTTTCAACCTGCCCGCCGGTCGCAGGTGTCGCAGCTTTTTTCCCCCGCTGCCCCGGCGCTCCGCGCTTACCGGAGTTTCCGGACTGGTTGTAGATCTGCTGTATGGCTTTGTCCACTTCTTCAGCGTCGGCGTGCTCGAGCGTTATCACTCGCAGCGTTCCGCGCGACGGCTTCATGTCTTCGACCTGTTTGACCCACTGGGATACCTGTGCGTACATCACTTCGCTGGTGGCCAGTATCAGCGCGTTTGCGCGGTCGTCGGCGGATACCGCCAGCGGTTCGACGCTGCGCTTCTCGCGCCGCGCCGCGGACACCTGCTGCTTGTACATGTTCGTGATGACCGAAGCGACCGACGAGGCGTTACCGTTCTTCAGCGGGATCACGAAGACCTGCTGGGCGGTTTTCAGCGCTGCCTGGTCGAGTTGCACTGCCATTTGCATCAACTGCCCGAGTTCGGCCGACGGACCGGTCATCACAATGGCGTTACTGCCCGCGTCGGCGGAAACGATCACCTGCTGGCTCGTCGACGCGGGCGATCTGCGGCCCCTTCCCCGACCGCCGCCGGTGGAACTCTGCCCGCTGCCGGCTGCAATCTTGCTCAGCACGGTCACCAGTTCGGTGGCTTTGGCGTTCTTGAGGAGTACGAATTCGGTCTTCCTGCCACCGGACTCTTCGGTATCGAGCTTGGCCAGGAGGTCCTCGACGGCCAGGAGGTTCTTCGGATTGGCGGTGACGATAATGCTGTTTGAATTCCCTTCAGCGACGACATTGACCATGTCGTCAGGTTCGATCCTGACACCGCGTTGCGGAGCGAACGCCTGTGACAGCGCCGCAGCCACCGAAGAGGCCTGTGCGTGCTTGAGCGTCAGCAGCGTTCTCACCGATTTGCCCTGGGGCGTGGTGGCGTCGAGTTGGGCGGCCATTTCTTTGATCTTGGCGAACGTCTTCTCATCTGCTCGGACCAGCAGCATCCGTGAACCGGTGGCCGGTTCGATAATCACGTTCTGCGGCGTGACCGAGCTGCCTCGCGAGCCTCTTCGGCGCGATCCGCCGGAGCTTCGCGCCTGCGAAGTGAAGACGCGCGTGAGCATCTCGGCGAGTTTGGTCGGGTCGGCGTTGCGGAGTGTGATCATCTGAATGGGGTACTTGGTGGCCGGCGCCTCGTCGATTTCCTTGAGAAGCAGGGCGATCTTCTTGTGGTCTTCTACCGATGCCTTGACCACGAGCGTGTTGGAGGAGCGGTCGGCGCTGATCCGAAGTGCTCCCGCCGTCGTCTTGCCTTTGCCTGTCCCGCCGCCCGTTGTTAGCGTTGCCGTCAGCGAGGTCGCAACTCCGGCGGCCTCCACGTTCTGGATTCGGTAGACCTTCACCGACAGGGCGTCTGTGGCCTGGGAGCTGTCTATCTGTTCGATGGTCTTGGCGATAAGTTCGTGTTTTTCCGCGGGCGCTGAGACCAGGACGGTGCGGCTTGTTTCCTGTGCGGTGATGACTATCGGCATATCACTGGCGGCGCCGCGGGTTGTCCTGCGGGTCGCGCCGCGAGTTGAGCCTCTGGTTCTCGCGGTTCCGGTCGAGCCGGAGGAGACAAATAGTTTCTGGAGTGTTTGGACAGTCTGCGTTATGTCCGCATGCTTCAGGGGGTACAGGCGAATCGTCGGGATTTTCGTCAGGGCGGCCGACTGGTCGAGTTCTTCGATCAGCGTTTCGACGATCTTCATGGTTTCGGGCTGGGCCGACACGATGACGGAATTGGTGTTGCTGTTGGCGGTGACGCTCAGTTCGGTCTGGGTTGACGCCGGAGCCTGTGCATTGCCCGCCTGCATCGCGGCGCGAATCATTTCAGCACGCTGCTGCTGGGCGGACCTGCCTCTTCCGCCCCTTGACCTGGCGTTTGTCTGCGATTGCCTGTTACCGCTGGTTGACAGCTTGAACAGCTCTTTAAGGTTTGACGCCACTTCGGTTGCGTTGGTGTTCTTCAGGACGAATACACGAACTTCGGTCAGGACGGTTGCGTCCTTGTCGAGTTCTTTGACCAGCGGGTCGATTATCTCGAAGTCCATCGGTTTAGCCCGCACGATCAGGCTGGAGGTTCTCTGGTCGGCAACTACGGTGATAACCGGCGGCGGGATGACGGCGGGAGGCGCTGCGCCCCGTCCTCTCCCGGTATTCCTTGCCGCGGGCTGCTTTGGGGGGTTGAACAGATTCGACAGCGTCTTGGCGATTACCGTGGGGTTCCCGTGCTTGACTATGTAGGTTCGGAACTCCGCTTCGCCGCCGGTGGTGCTGTCGGAGAGGCGTTCGATCAGGTCGCTGACGTTCTCGAGTTCGGTTCGAGTGGCCGAGATGATAAGCGCGTTTGCGGCGGCGTCTACCGCGATGACGATCGGGGGCGCCTCGGCGTCTGCGGGCTGGGTGGTAGCCGCCGGTCGCGTCGTCGGTTCTCCGGGGGCGCCTTTCGGTCCGGGCGCGGCGCCGGTTGGTTTGTCCTTGCTTTCTGTGATGACGATCTTGGAATCTGACATCTGCCCGTAGACGCGGCGGATGACTTCCGCCATTTTAGCCGCCTGGACGCCCTTGAGCGGGACGACCTGGACTTGGATGCTGTTATCCATCGCCGCTTCGTCGAGATCCTCGATGACCTTTTCCATCGTCTTGATGTCGGCGTCCTTGCCGATGATGGTGATGGCGTTGGCGAAGATGTCCGACTCGATCACGGGCTTGTCGGCCCCGCGGCGCTCGGCGTACATTGCGGTGAGTTTGTCGGCTACGTCGGTGGCGATGGCGTTTTCCAGCCAGATGTACCGGACGATCTTGAGCGAGCGTTCGGGCGCCTTGTCGAGATTATCGAGTATCTGTTCGACCAGCGCGAAGTGCGAGGCGGTCGTCGAAACTATCAGCGAGTTGGTCCGCTCGTCGGCGGTTATGCTGAACGGCGGGGGGGTTATGTTCCTGTTACCGCGGGCATACTGCCTGATCATGTCCTGGAACAGCTTTCCGACCGATTTGGCCAGTTCGCTTGCCTCGCCGTTCTTGAGCGGGAATATCTTCACGCTCAGCGCCGAACTGATCCCGCCGGAGTCGAGCTGCATTATCATCGCCTTGACCGCGGGGACCTCGGAGGCGGGTCCCCTGATCAGGACGCTGTTGGAGTTGGGTTCGGGCGTGACGGTAACGGTTTCTTCGTTGGTGGTCGGAGCGGGGAATCTTGACCCGCGCCGGGTAGGACGCCTGCTGGCCGCCTGCTTGGCCAGAGACGCGTTGATCGCCTCGGCCAGTGTTTGGGCCTGTGCGTTCTTGAGCTTGATGATCTCGATTACGATGTCGGATTCGGGCTTCCTGGCGTCGAATGTTTCGATAAGTTCACCGGCCAGCGCCAGGACCTCCGCGCTGCCCTGAACGATGACGATGTTCTCCTTCGACATCGCCGAGACGCGCACCGTCGACGATGTCGGCGTCGTGGCGCCCCTCGAACCCCTGCCCCGGCCCCTGCGCGATCTGGGCGGGGCGGAACTGCTGGAGAACTGCTGGGTGAGCATGGTTTGCAGCACGGGTACGACGTCGTCGGCCTTGGCGTTCTTGAGGATGAACGACTTGGTCTGTGATCTGATCGACGCCTTCTCGGCGACCTTCTTGATCAGCTTCTCGATCTCCACGAACTGCTTTGCGGTAGCGGCCACCAGCAGTTGATTTGCCATGCTGTCGGCCTGGAAACGCGCTTCGGGCTCGGTGCTCTTGCGCGATCTGTTCTGTTTGGCGAACAGTCTGGTCATCGATTCGGCGATTTCCGCGGCGCTGGAGTTCGTAAGTTCGTAGGTTCGGGTCTCCACTACTTCGGGCCCCGTACCGGCGTCGAGCGTGGTTATGAGTTGTGCGATTTCTTCGATTGTGTTCTTGGGCGCGTCCACCAGGACGGCGCGATCGTTAGGCGCGGCGCTTACCACGACGCGGTTTGGATCCTTTGGCTTTTCCGGGGCGGGTGGCATGTAATAGTCGTAGTAAGACCTTCGCCTGCGCTCGCTCTTCTTTTCGATCGGATAGAGCTGCTGGAGCATTGTGACGATTTCCGCGGCCGAGACGTTCTTGACCGGAAGGAGGCGCGTTTCGCGAACCTGTTCTTTGATGCTCTCGTCGAGCTTGGCGATTATCTCATTGATCATTTCCCACTTGCTCTCGGGCGCCCGGATCATCAGCGCCCCGGTGTGCTCATCTCCGCGGATGAACACGTCGGGCGTCTCGCCGCGCCTCTTTGGCGGGAGCATTTCCTGGAGCATCGTTGCGACTTTGTTTGCGTTGCCCGATTTGAGGTTGACTATCCTGATCGGGTTGATCTGGGCGGACTTTTCGACGTCGATCGACTTGACCAGCGCTGCGATTGCTTCGTGGTCCTGCGGGCTCGCCGAGATAACCAGCGCGTTGCTGTCGGTGTTGAATGAGATGGTCACCGGAACGCCCGGGGTGGCGCTGACCTTGGGTACCGACGGCGCCGAGTAGGAGGAATACCGCGAGTACCTGTACGAAGAGTAGGACGAATAGCTCGGTCTGGACGACTGGCTCCCCGTACCGTAGATTCCCTGCAGAGTGGCCGCGAGATCCTTGGCGTTTGCATATTTGAGCTTCAGCACGCGCGTTTCGATTTGACCCTTGGTGAGCTGGTCGAGTTTCTTGATCATCTCGTCGAGCATCTTCCATTTCTTCTCTGATGCCCTTATCAGCAGCGTCCCGGTCTGGTTGTCGCCCTGTATGAATACGTCGGGCGCCTCGCCTTCGCGTTTTGGAGGCAGCATCTTGGAGAGCATTCCCGCTACTTTATTGGCGTCGGCGCTCTTGAGGTGGACTATCCGGATCGGATCGACTTCGGCGGCTTTCTCGACGTCGATCGACGTTATCAGTGCGGATATGGAGTCGAGGTCTTCGGCGCTGGCGGAGATCACCAGCGAGTTCGACGACGTGTTATACGCGATGCTGACCGGGGTGATACCGGGTGTTTCGTAGCGTGATGACCTTGTCGACGGATAGAGTGTTTTGAGCGTGTTTGCCAGTTCCCTGGCGTCTGCGAACTTGAGTTTGATTACGCGAGTCGGCGGTACGGCCGACGAATCGGCGATCTCTGTCAACTTGTCGATCGCCGCTTTGACCTTCTTCCAGTGTGCCGGCGGTACGGAGATCATCAGCGAGTTGGAGGAGTTATCCGCCTCGACGCGGAAACCGGGTATGCCTGTCGACTGTCCGCTTCTCGCGGCGAAGAGGTTTTCCAGAGCTTTGTCGAGTATTTCGGCGTTTCCGCTCTTGAGCTGTATGACGTGAATTTCGTACGCGTCGGCCTCCGGTGCGCGGTCGAGTTCCTTGATGACGCCTGCGGCCGCTTCGACGTCAGTCGGTGAGCCGACGACGATCAGTGAGTTTGTGCGCCCGTCCGCACTGACCGACAGCGAGCCTCTTAAGACGCCCTTTGCGTCAGGTTTCGATGTTGCCTTGGTAACGATCTCGGCGATTTGCGACGCGTCGGCCGTCTTCAGCGGGAAGATACGCATCCCGCCGGCGAGAGTCACGCCCTTGTCGAGCTTCTCGATGAGTTTTGCGACTTTGTCGATATCATCCGCCGTCCCGGAAACGATAATACGATTTCCGACCTCGTCGGCGACCACCTTGGTGGTGTTCTTGGACGTGGAGGGTATTCGTACCGGTCTGCGGGACGATGAGGAGCTTGATGATTTGGGAGTGTAGTAGCGAACCGTCGTACCGAGCAGATCGGTGATCATCTTCGCTACGGTGGCGGCCTTGGCGTTCTTCAGCTCGAAGACCCGCACTTCGCTTTCGCCGACGCTTTCCTTGGTGTCGAGTTGTTTGAGCATAGCTTCGGCCATTGCGATCTTGTCGGGCATTCCGACGAGGATAACCGAGTTGGTTCTCTTGTCGGGATTGACGGTAACCACGTTTTTCGCATCCGCCGGTGTGGGCACGGCGCGACGATATCTTTCGGAGTAGACGGTCTTGGAGAATATGCCCATGGTTCCGAAAAGTTTGCCCACGATCGTACTGGCTTCGGCGGCCGTCGCATTCTCTAGCACGACGGTATGTATCTCCTGCTTCAACTGCTGCTCGTCGCCGTCCAGCGCCGACAGCATTTCATTGATTCGGCGGATGTTGGCGAGGTTGTCGGTGATGATGACTCCGCGTCCCCGGGGCATGGGCACGATCGACCCGTACGCCGAAACCATTCGCACGACCGATTTGGATGCGGCGTCGGCGTCCAGGTTTTTCAGGGGCAGGAGTACGGTGGCGATTTCACTTCCGCGGAGCTTGGCGGTTTTGTCCAGCCCGCGGATGATCTTCAGGGGCATCTCCGGGAGTTTGGCAAGCGGGGTCAACTGCATGAACCGCCCGAATTCCATCAGGCGGAATCCGCGCATCGCCAGGATGATGTTGAGCGTGTCCAGCGCCTCTTCGTAGGTGTAGGGCTCGGCATCCATGAAGGTCAGCTTGCCTTCGACGGCGACCTCGCCGATCAGGGGCTTGTTGGCCATCTGGGCGAATCGCTTGACCACGTCGGCGCATGAAACATCGTGATAATTGAAGCGAACCGTATTCGTTGCGGGCCTTGCGATCTTTATCGCCGGACGGGTGGTCGGCAACTTCGCTGCGACCTTTTCCGCCGGCCGCGTCGTCGGCGCTTTGCCCGCGACCTTTTCTGCCGGTCGTGTCGTCGGCGCCTTGTCCGCGACCTTTGCTGCCGGTCGTGTCGTCGGCGCCTTGTCCGCGACCTTTGCTGCCGGTCGTGTCGTCGGCGCCTTTTTGGCGGCCGACGGGGCGGCAAGCAGTGGTAAGGCCGCTACTACGCTCGCGGCGATGATGGCACAAGTTATCTGCAGATATCGCATATCACAACTCCTGAGCCTCTCAGGGCTCTTTATTTTTCAAAACTCACACTCTGTGGTCTTGTTGTCGGCTTGTGGCTGGTCGGCTCCGTGTCGCCGGCGACGCGAAGTGCCGGTGGCAGGTCAGGGCCTTTGAGGATGCGTTTGGCGTTAACGTACTGGTTGCCCTCGATCGCCCAGTAGTCCGAGTCGATCCTGACGATCACTCTCGCCGGGCTCAACAGTTCGGGCTTGTCCGGATCGGGCAGTTGTCTGTAGTCAACCATGACGATTTTCCACCCCATCAGCTTCTCGCCTTCTTTGTATTTGTGGACCGCGCCGGTCTTGTCGATTTCATTGACCACCCATATCTCGGGTGCGCCGCGGAACATCGGAAGTCCGCATATCCTGTATCTGGGCTTCGGTCCTGCCGGCGGTTTGGGCGGATCTGCTTTTCGTACGGGCGGCTTGGCCTTGACGACAACCGGCGGCTTGGGCGGGGCGACGTACTTGATGTAGCGGCGGAAGATGTCTCGCTCCGGAATAACGTTGTAGCGCTTGCGGCGCTCGGATTTCATATCGATCGCGAGTTTCATGTCGGCCGGACGTGTCTTTGCAAACTGCGGTCCTTTTTTCGCCACCAGCGACAGCGCTACGTAGTCGAACTCGACCCTGAACGGTCCGTCCCTTTCTCGCGGCGAGATCGCCAGATTCTCGATCCGATGCAGTACGGTATCCTCTTCGAGCATGTACAGGAGGTTCAGGATATGCTCCATCTTTCCGCTCTTGACGACGTGCCATGCAGTTTCCCGCAGATCGCCGGAACTCTTGGTATGTCCCGCATTGACTCCCTTGCCTTCGCTGGTCAGTCCGCTGCGGTCGAGCGCCGCCATCAGGTACCCGAAGGTTGCGGCGCGCACTTCGTCATCGTCCCTTCCAAAAGTACGAGCGGCGAGATCCTCGAGGTGGTCTTTGTTGCTTTTCAGGGACTTCGCTGTCTTCGCGAGATCGGCGAGGCTCTTCTTCGCTTTGCGAATGCTATTATCGAGTGTTCCGGACGGGGACAGGAACAGACCGTTTATGAATGCGCCAAGGACGATAACACATATGATCCCGCCAGTAATTATCGCCAGTATCTTTTCGCGATTGTTCATCGTCTGGACCCCCCGTATCTGGATCTTCCGGATCCGCCGGACCTGCGATATCCGCTGGATCCGGATCTCGAACTTCCGTTGCGCAACTGTCTGGCCGAATCGTCATCGGCCGGACGCGGAACGTGTTTGTGTTTGGTCAGGTCCACCGGCATCCCGGGCTTGACCGTCAGCGTGATTTCTTCGCTGTGTGTGTAATCGCCCCGGTCGCTGGGCCCTGAGCCCTTGGACTGGGGGTTGTATCCCACATCGGCCAGGCGGGCCTTGAAATCATCGAGCACCTGGTGACCTTTGGCGTAGGCTTTGAAAGTTATCGTACCGCGTCTTTCGGTTTTGAAGCTGGACCTGAGGTAAAGATCCCTGCAACCCGGGGCCAGTTGGCTTATCAGCGCCAGATGGTCCGCCCAGTTGGTGCGGGCATTCAACCATGCGTCGACGGTCTTGCGGCGCCGGGCCATTTGGAGGTGGCCTTGCGTGGCTTTTTTGAGTTTCCTTTCCCGGCTCTTATAACCTGCGAGGGTTTCTTCCTTTCCGCCGAGGTAGAACCCTCTTGCCACCATGACCATACCCAGGAGCAACACCACCGCGGCTGCGATGATCGCCACTCGCGTCTTCATTACGTTGTGCTGCACCGGCGGGCGTTTGGGATTGAGGAAGTCAAAGGGCAGGTCCTGTCCCTGGTGCGCGATGGCAAGACCGATCGTCGCTGAATACGCCGAGGCGTTTTCGCGAGTGGGCAAATCCAACGCACCGGCCGGAGAGAGCAACTCACACTGTATTCCCAGCTTGCCCTCGACGCCCCCGAGCACCTGCGTTTCAATTCCCGTCCCGCCTGCGATCAGCACGGCGGTGATCTCACCGTGATGCTGGGCCGAACTGTAACTGTGAATGCTGCGAACTATTTCGCGAACGACCAATTCAACCGAGCGCCTCTTCTGGTCGGTTCCGCCGGGGGGTACGCGCACCACCGCCGACCTGCAGAATGCCAGCGAATTGCCCTTCAATACGTTGATTTCGGTTTCGTTGCTGGTGATGTTAACGGACATCACCGTCTCGTCTTCTCCGCGCCGCACGCAGGCGTCGACGCATTTCATGTTCGCGTAAGGTCTGAGGCCCAGGCGCCAGAGTTTGATACCGGCAGCTTCGGCTATCCGGCGGTAGTGATCCACCACCTCGGTGGATACCGCCCCGACCAGAACGCCGATACCGGCGTCCTGATCGTGTCCGTTGGTCGATTCGGCGAGATCGAGGTGGCTGGTGATTGTGAAGTCTATGACGGATTCTTCGGGGGTGAATGGCAGGTCCTTTTCGACCTGGAAGCGGATCATCGAGGCCATTTCCTCCGGCAGGGTTCCCGGCGGAAGGGTCAGCGGTTTGAGAACCGCCTTTCCGCGCGGGACGCTCATCAGCACGCCGCATCGTCTCAGGGAGGTCTTGGTGTTCTTCGAGAAATCCTTCAGTGTCAGGGCGAGGAACTTGCCCGTAGCTTCGGCATCGTTCAGGTCGAGTTCCGCGGGCACGGGGTTGGAATAGAGAGTCTCGATGTTCGTGATCTTGCCCGTCCGCCGCGCGTGAACTATCCGCACGAACTCGCTGTCGAAGTCAATAGCCACGAAACCCCTGGGCACGGAGGGGCTCATCCGCTGCTTCAGCTTGTTTATCAATGCGTTGTCGGTCAGTGATGCCATCAGTCGCCGGCTTGCTCCTGTAGGTTTTCCAGGGCAAACGGCATGCCCAGGGAGGTCAGGTCGCGGAGATAAAGGATCCGCGGCGAGGTCGACGCCAGATCCACAATCGCTTCGAGCACACAGTAACGCCCGCTGTTTATACCGTAGCCAACCACCTGAATACGATACTGGAAACCGCGCGCCGTTAACAGCGGTGCTATCGTCTTGAATTTGTCCGCCCCGACCAGATCGTTGGCGTACAACCATGCGGTGGTCGCTTTTTCTTCCGGAGTGAGATCCGCGCGGATCGAAACGATCCGGTCGACCAGGTCGGCGCTGTCGCCGCCGAGGACAGCCAACAACGCTTCGGGCGGGGCGGTATTGACGTTAATCGCCGCACTCCAGGCCGTTGAGCTGCTGGATATCGTCAGCTTGTCGAGTACCTTGGCCAGATCGCCCGCCGAGTTGACCCCCGACTGGCGAGTCTCGCTCCTGCCGGAGCTGCCCGAACTCCGGGACGTGTAGCTCATGTTCAGCAACTCGCTGGGATGGGTAAATTTTTTACCGCCGGTCTGGCAGAACTCGATGAACTCGGCCGTCGTCCTGCCTACCGCCCTGCGAAGCGCCCTGGTGTCCAACCGCCCGTTGATATTGATGCGTGCCTGGTTCTCGTTATCGACGTTGCGATCGTAGGCAATTGTCGTCAGCAGCGACCGCAGCCCCTGGTTGAGTATTCCGTCGCCGTCGTCGTCGGGGTGGGTGTCTTCGCCGTCGTCCTCATTCGGATCGAGCAGACCGTTGAAGTTGGCGTCCTCGCCGTATACTAGTGTCCCGTCGAATCCCTTGACGAGCAGCAGTTCTTCTACGGTCATCAGCGACCCGTTTCGGATGGCGTAGGGATGGGCCAACTGGTTGTAGTACTCCTGCTCGGCGCCGTTTTCCTGGGGCTCGTCGTCCGAGTCGCGGAAATCGATCAGGCAGTCGACCAGTTCGGCGGTCATGTTCGGAAGGCCTTCGAGCACCTTGCGCGAGGCGGTGTTGATGTTGATCTTCCCGGCGGTATCGCTTACCCCGTAGCGGATTTCCGTATCGTCCTGGTCGTTATAGGCGTAGATCGTGAAGTACCACTCGTCGCTACCGTCGTTGCAGACGAACTGGTCGGCGTAGAGGTCGGGGTTGTCGTAATTACCGCCCTCGGTCGGCGGTTGGGCCAGTATCGCCATCGCGTGTTTGATTCCGCTGAAGGCGGTAGACCAGGCCTGGTCGCCCCGCACGTACGAGCCCGAAGCGGCGACTTCAGCCTGCATGCGGTACATCACAGAGGCGGCGATCATCGTTGATATCGCGCTGACGACCAGGATGGCGTAGAGCACCATGCCCGCCCGTCTTCTGCACCTGCGGATTGTCAGGGGGTAAACCATAACTTACCTGCGTCCCCCCCCGGGCCCGCCGCGGATGATCGTGCCTTCAGTTTTCATCACCGAAAGCGGTAGATAGATCAGGCGCTTCGACGCCTGACCGGGGTACTCTTCGGGCTCTTCGTCTTCGGTCTCCATTGCAGTCATCTCGTCCTCGTAGACCGGTTCGTCTCCGAGCGTCACTTCCACCGCCAGGGGCAGGCCCTGGTCGGCGGTCCACACTTTGGTCCACGACTCCCCGTCGTAATAAGCCAACCGCAGATACTTCAGCTTGTCGGTCACCAGCGCCACGCGGATATTCTCGCCTTCTTCGGCTTCGGGCGCGTCCAGGAGCTTCTGGCACGTGCGTTCGATGCCGACAACGTACTCCTCGCCGTCTTCATCTTCACGGATCGCCTGGCGGTAGGTGACCAGCCGTATGTCGGTTTCCGGCGGGATAGGTTGGTCGAGGATGTTTCGGTCGACCCACACTGACTTCCCGGGGACGGCAGTAGTGACGAACGCGATGTAGTCGGCTTCTCCGGCGATACCCAGACCGAGCCTCCGCATGCTCATCGCGCATTGCAGTTCTGTGGTTATTCTCCGCATCAGCGACCTGCGGGACACGATCTCTTGGGTCTTGGCGTTTATACTATCCCGCGCCGAGGCAATATGGCTCGTAAACCAGATCGCCGAGCCCATCAGACCGACTATCAAGCCGACGGCCAGAATCACTTCGAGCAGGGTGAAGCCCGCGCACCTGCGCCGCCGGTGTGTGGTTTGCGGGATCATGGCGCGAGCCCTCCGGCGACGTCAGCGGGCTCGTCTTCGGTTTCTTCGGTTTCCGGCGGTTCGGCGATGAGGAATCGCGTCGAGTACGTATAACCGGACGGGACGTTGGTTATGACGACCTGCACACGCAGCAATTGCGGGCCGTCCAGTTCCAGTTCCGCGTCGAGTTCGACATCTTCGGTGATGATCTCCCAGGTCCAGTCGGCAAGCGATTCGTCTTCTTCGTATTCGTTAGGTCCGTCGTCCTCGGGCGGGAGAATACCGATATGCATCTCCGATACCTTGCTGATCGCCAGGTCGGCGGCTTCGGATTCCAGGCGCATTGTCCTCAGTGAGCGGAAGCACGAATGCACTCCGACCATCACGCCAAGGGCCGTCATCGCGAAAATCGCGGTTGCCAGCACTATCTCCAGCAGCACCATGCCGCGAAGATTACTCCGAGTTTTCATCTTCCTCGTCTGCAAAGGGATCTTCCTCGTCGTCCGCGGCTTGCCCGTAGAGAATGCGAGTGGTTATGAGATTGTTTTCCCCGTCGAGCTTTACAGCCGCCCGCAGCGAATCGCCGAGGTCCGCAGACTCCAGCTCGATGAGAACCGAGTCGCTCGTACCGTCCGGATTAAACGTGATAGTTTGCATTTCGCTGCTGTCGTCCTCGTCGCCGGCGCTGGTTGGCGCTTCGTCAATGGGCTGCCCGTCAGGCCCGGTGGTCCGACACCTGGTGACCGCGATCCGATCTCGGGGTATCCTGGAAATCCACGGGCATGTTTTGTGGGCTTCGAACTGTCCCGGCTCGCTCAGCGGCGCCGGTTCCCAGAGCAGCGCCGGAAGGCGGGTCTCTTCATCGAACGCCAACCGGACCCGGCGTGCCGAATTCGCCGCTTCGGCGCGGGCCATCCGAAGAGTTGTCTCCAGGCGGTCGACGGCGTACTCGAAGTTCCTGCGATCGTTCGACGACATTCCCGAGACAATAATGACTACCAGAATGACTGAAATCAGCGCGATGGCGATCGTTACTTCCAGAAGCGTAAAGCCTCCGCCGGGGCGCATCGGCCGCGAAAACGGCGCAGAGGCGCCCGCGCCCCTTTTACGTCGAGTCCCCGGACTCGATTCGACGAGCCCGGGGCAGGATGGACTGCTTCGATGCATTTTTCGTATCCCGGCGACCTGCTAAACGCCGTCTTCCTCGTCTTCCCAGCTCTTGATGTCGTCGCCTTCGCCGCTGTCGTCTTCGCCGTTGGGCCCGTGAGACCACACCTGGAGCACCTGCCTGGTCGTATCACCCTGCTCCTGGTCCACCAGTTGATAGCTGATCTCGTTGCCCCAGGGGTCCTTGAGCTGTTTGCGGGTGATGTATGGTCCGGCCCACTTACCGGCCATCGAATCATCGTCGAATGCGGGCATGGTGACCAGGGCGTTGAGACCGCCTTCGTCTTCAGTGGGATAGTGCCCGATATTCAGATTGTATTTCCCGAGTTCCCCCGCGAGCATCTTAATCTGGATATCGGCGGTATCGACCCTCGACTTCGACCATTGCGGGATGACATTGACTGCCACCACAGTCGCGAGAATGCCAACGATCGCAATCACCAGCAGTACCTCGACAAGCGTAAAGCCGCGAGTTTTTCTGTTCCGTCTTGTCATGTTTTTGTCCTTTCAAGTTTCGTGTTGCGACATCGGCGGGCGGTCGTTCCGCCAGGCCGCAGTTTATCGCTATAGTTTATTGAAACTGACTCGCCATAGTAAATATCGGGAATAGCAGGGCAAGAGCTATTGCCCCGACCATTACCGCCATGAGGACCAGTATTATCGGTTCGATCAGGCGTACGGCTGTGTCGACCTGGCGGTTCGTACGGCGTTCGACGGTATCGGCCACCTGGACGAGCACGCGATCGAGTTGGTTGGATTCTTCCGCCACTGCGATCATCTCGACGATCTCGATGGGGACCAGCCCGCTGGCCCGCAGCGGTTCGGCCAGTGGTTTGCCTTCGCGGACGGCATCTGCGGCCTCTTCGATGCTTTTACCGAGCACTTCCGAACCGGTCGCGTCTTTTGCGATATCCAGCGCCCGGAGAATCGGCACGCCGTTGGCGATCATGGTTCCCAGGATCCTGCAGAATCGCGTGATTGCGACCACGCAGATCGTTTTGCCCACGATCGGGATTTTCAGTTTCGAGCGTTCCCACAGGCGGTGTCCTGCGGGACTCTTCAGCCCCGCGACGATACCGGTGACGCCCAGGACCACCATGCAGACCACAAGCAGGGTGTTTTCGACCAGCAGGTCGCTCGCCGCGAATACTACCCTGGTCAGTACCGGCAGGTTGGATGCGTCCTGGAAGACCTTCTTGAGTTCGGGCACTACCAGGACGAGCATGAGGCTTACCACGGCGACGCCCACTACCGACAGCAGGATCGGGTATATCATCGCGCCGCGCACCTTGTTGCGCAGTTCGTCCTGGCGTTCGACGAAATTGGCAAGGTCGGTCAGTACGTCTTCGAGGAAACCGGCGTGTTCACCGGCATTGACCATTGCGCTGTGCAGTGGCGGGAAGGTGTTTTCGTGAGAGGCCATCGCTTCGGTCAGGGTCCTGCCTGCCGCGACGTCCTGTCGCAGTTCGAGGATGATTTCAGCTATCCGCCCCCGCATGCCCGAGCGGGCAATGATCTCCAGCGCCCGCAGCATGGGCACACCCGCGCGCAGCAGGTCGGCCAGTTGCCCGTACATCACGCCGACATCGCGCCGGCGGACCTTGGCTCCCGATCTTGCTCCGATCCGCCCGGGCTTGGTCTGCTGGGCCACCTTCACCGGATAAAGCGACCGCTCCCCCAGCGCATGAACAACCGCCGACTCGCAGTCAGCTTGCATAGTACCGGCGATCTCTTCACCGCCGGCGGTCCGGGCTGTGTAGCTAAAATCTGGCAACTGGCAACTGGCAACTGGCAACTGGCAACTGGCAACTGGCAACTGGCAACGTCAACGGCCACGACAACGACTACGGCCTTGCGGCTTCGTTATCGGGGCGTCAGGTTGTTAATTCACCAATTACTGCTTTCCTTTCAGTTTTGTGATCAGCCCTTGGAGGACTCGGGTGCATTGTCGTATGTCTTCGATTAGTGAGTCTGCTTGTTTCTCGGTCAGGTACTCCAGGTCGCTTGCGACAATGACCTGCGTTTCCAATTCAAACAGACTCCCTCGGGCCACTTGCAGGAAGCGGATATAGTCGCCTAAACTTCCTCGTCCATAGCCCTCGGCAATATTACTCGGCACAGAAACCACAGCCCGACGAATCTGCTGTGTAAGACCGTACATTTCGTCCTTTGGAAATAGTTTCGTCGCGCCATAAACTCGTTTAACCAAACCCATGGCCTTTCGCCAGGCAGTCAGGTCACGGCAATCATTGATCTTCGGATTGTCATATCTCTCGTCAGCCACAAGTCGTTGCCGTATGTCGTTGTCGTGTGTCGTTGCCAGTTGCCAATTGCCAGTTGCCAATTGCCAGTTGCCACTAGCCGCAGGCGACCCTGAGTATTTCCTCAGGCGTCGTTATCCCGGCTTTGACTTTGGTCCAGCCGTCGGCTCGCAGCATGTGCATGCCATTGTCTCTGGCGGCTGCGACTATTTGTCCGGTTGGGGCGCGGGCCATCATTTTTTCTCTGATGACGTCGTTTGCGAGCATCAACTCGAACAGTCCGCTCCTACCGTGGTAACCGGTGTTGCGGCACTTGCGGCATCCGGCGCCGCGATAAAGTTTCGCCCCTTTGTCCAGTTCCTGCTCGAGGTCCCGGGGCAACTGTTCGCGGTCGGGTTCGTAGGCTTCCTTGCAGTTTGGGCATATTGCCCGTACGAGGCGCTGCGCCATCGCTCCGGCCAGCGTGCTGGCTACCAGGAACGGTTCGACGCCCATGTCGAGCAACCGCGTGGGCGCCGAACATGCGTCGTTGGTGTGCAGCGTCGAGAGCACCAGGTGCCCGGTCAGCGATGCCTGGATTGCGGCTTCTGCCGTCTCCAGATCGCGGATCTCGCCGATCATCACCGCGTCGGGGTCGTGTCGCAGAATCGCTCTCAGTCCGCGGGCGAAGCTCATGTTGATTTTCGGGTTGACCTGAATCTGGTTGATCCCGCCGAGATGGTATTCGACGGGGTCCTCGACGGTCAGGACCTTTATCTTGTCGCTGACGATTTCCTGAAGCGCCGCGTACAGCGTTGTCGTCTTACCGCTTCCGGTAGGCCCGGTGACCAGGATGATCCCGTGCGGTTGGGCGATCAGGTCGTTGAACATCGTGAAGGTCTGGTCGTCCATACCCAGTTCGGGCAGGGTGAACATGATGGTGGCCTTGTCGAGGATACGCATCACGATCCCTTCGCCAAACAGCATGGGGATAACGCTGACGCGAATATCGATCTGCCTTCCGCCGACCTGTAGTTTTATGCGTCCGTCCTGCGGTAGGCGTTTCTCGGCGATGTTGAGATTCGACATGATCTTGATGCGGGAGATGATCGCCGCCTGGAACGATCGAATCTGCGGCGGAACCGAAGCGGGCTGGAGCACGCCGTCGATCCGGAATCGCACGTGCAGGTCGTTTTCGTACGGTTCGATGTGGATGTCGCTGGCACGCTCGCCTATCGCCTCGATGAATATTTCGTTGACGAGCTTGATAACGCTGGCTTCCTGTGCCATCTCGACGAGGTCTTCACCGTTTTCGTCGATCTCGGAGATGACTTCCAGGTCGTCGCTGCTCATCATCTCGTCGATGGTGTCGCCGCCGACGCCGAAACGCGCCTTGATAACCTTGTCGATCTCCTCTTGGGAGGCGAGCACCGGGTGAATTTCCAGACCGGTAAGCAGACGCAATTCATCGAAAGCATAAAGGTCGAACGCGTCGGAGGTCGCCACGGTAAGCGTCCCGTTCTTGCGGGATACCGGAACGATCTTCTTGCGGAATACCAGCTTGGGCGGAATGGCGCTCAACGCTTCGTCGTCGATTTTCGCCGTCGCAAGATCGATCAGCGGAATCGACAACTGCTCGGAAAGGACTTCCAGGAGTTTCTCCTCGGTGAGGCAGCCGATTTTGACCAGCGCACGGTCGAGGCGCAGACCATCGGTCCTGCGCAATTCCATGGCCTGGGTCAAATGGGCCGGAGTGACCAGACCCTTCTCCAAAAGGATTTCGGCGATGCTCATCGTCTTGTTGTCCCTGTGTGCCGAGCGACCGGATACTTCTCTTTTCTCTAAACAGACGAACGCCGCCGAGACTGCCTGTCAAACCGTTGCCGGGGAGTCTCGGGGCGTGCGTTGCAGCCATCAACGATTTTAACGTCTTGGCCGACTTTATACTATTGCGTATTTAACTGGTCGGCGGCTATTTCTATTCCGTGGCGCCTCCACTGTCACCACCGCCGCGGCGGCGCCTGCCCCAAAAGCCCCTGCGCTGGGGGCGTTCCTTGTCGTCGACCTTACCGTCACCGTTCTTATCGTACTTCTTTATGTACTCTTCGGTGCGTTTCTTGCGTTCGGCGGCGCGTGCGGCTTCGCCTTTTTCCATCGCCGCTTTCTCTTCGTCGCTGAGCTTTCCGTCGCGGTCTTTGTCGTAGCGGCGCTCGGTCCATCTGCGGCGCATGTCCTCGCCGACAACTCGACGCTCATCACTGGAGATCTCGCCGTCGCCGTCCTTGTCGTACTTCTTCATGAACTCTTTGCGGCGCTTATCCCGCTCGGCGGTGCGCTCGGCCTCGCCTTTTTCCATTGCCGCTTTCTCTTCGTCGTTGAGCTTTCCGTCGCCGTCCTTGTCGTAGCGTCTCTCGGCGCGCCGTCGGCCCCAATCTTCCATCCGTTTGCGGAAACTGTCGCGGATCGCCTTTTGTTCCTCTTCGCTGAACTTACCGTCGCCGTCCTTGTCGTATTGCTTCATGAACTCCTGGCGCCTTTCCTCCATGCGCGCGCCCCATGCGGCCGACCGTTCCTCGCCGGTGAGCTTACCGTCACCATCTTTGTCGTACTTCTTGATGGTCGCCGCGTCCATCTCCCTTCCGCCCCTTCCGGAAAACCTGCTGCGCCTGCGGGCCTGCTTCCTGAAGGCGTCGGCCTCGAACCAGTCGATCTTTTTGTTATTGTTCTTGTCGTATCTCAGCA
>CAZSLS010000005.1:0-82827 GCA_964607575.1 uncultured Planctomycetaceae bacterium
CAGAGCAGCGATAAGTTCAAGGTCTTCGTCTCGACCCATCCGTTCGGTTCGGTCAGCCCCGAACCGCTGGAAATACTCGACCGGAGCGATATAACCCTCGAATTGAACGAGTACGGGAGGAAGATAACCCCCGACGAACTGCGCCAGCACCTAGCCGGTAAGGATGCACTCATCGCCGGTACGGAGGTGATCGACGCCGGCGTACTCGATTGCGCCCCGGGCCTGAAGATTATCGCCCGCGTTGGAATCGGCTTGGACAACATAGATTTCGACGAAGTCAACCGGCGGGGCATCGTGTTGACCTACACGCCCGAAGCGGTCTCGCAGGCGGTCGCCGAGCTGACTGTCGCCCAAATGCTCAACCTCGCCCGCTCAATAGTCAACATACATACGATCGTCAAGTCGGGCGGGTGGAAGCGGATTATCGGCTTCGAGATCATGGGCAAGACGATCGGACTGATCGGTTTCGGGCGCGTCGGGCAGCGCGTGGCAAGAATGCTGCAGGGCTTCGGATGCAGAGTGCTCGTTAACGACCTGGCGCCCGACCAGGAGATGGCCAGCCGCCTCGGCGTCGAACTTTGCTCCAAGGAACTGCTCTACCGGGAATCGGACATCATATCGCTGCACGTCCCGCGGACGCCGCTGACGGTCGGTTTGATATCCGCCGAGGAAATCGCCGCGATGAAACCGACCGCCTGCCTGATAAATACTTCCCGCGGAGGAATCGTCGATGAGGCGGCACTGTGCGAGGCGCTGACAAGCGACCGACTCGCCGGAACCGCGGTGGACGTCTACGAAACCGAACCGTACTGCGGTCCACTGCTGGATCTCGACAACGTCGTCCTCACTGCGCACAGCGGTTCGTGCTCGATCGAGGCGCGATATCAGATGGAGATCGGAGCGGCGAGGGAAATAGAACATTTCGTCGACGGAAAGGCGCCGATCCGCCCCGTACCGCCCAGCGTGATCAAGATGGAACGCTCCACCCGCGAGTCCGCGGTCACGCTGGAATGGCAGGATATCTTCAACGTCACCTCCGCGCGAAGCGAAAACGATTACGGGCTCTATCGAAGCCGCTGGAACCAATATCCCGCCCACGACATAGTCGGTCAGTGGCCTCTGAATATCGATATCGAACTGGTTCACAATCCACTCGATGCCCATTGCGACGCGTGGATAGACGACTACTTCCAGTCGCCGAAGTCCGAGGGTGCGGTGCTCATGGAAATGTCCCTGTTCGAGAAGATAATCGAAGAATACGCGACAATTCCCGACCCTGCGGCGATCAAGCTCGGCGTCAGGGGCTGTGCTGTCGACCATGACGAGTTCGGGCGAATGCTCGAGATGATCCACCATACCGGGTGCGTCGAGACCATCTCTTCGATCACCCTGTCGCACATGGGCGCCCTCGAGCCCGCCGCGATCGAGGCGATGGTCGACCACCGCCTCGACGTGCTGAACATCTACCTCGACACGCTCGACGAGAACGACATTCCGTTCGAGGTGCTGGCCGAGATTCGCAAACGCAAGTCCGTGGCCGGTCACCCATTCCCGACGCTGCGGGTAGTCGGTAAGCTCACCTGCCGCGACCGTGACCAAGCCGACGACCTTGTCGCCCTCTGGAGTCACTGGGCCGACGCGGTCGCGCTGTCGTCGCCTTCAGTCGGTGACCGCAAGGTCGGTCAGGACATCTGGGACTGCTCGAGATTGTGGCAGCGGATCATGATATCCGCCGAGGGCGTGATCCTGCCCTGCAGTTTCGACATCGCTGAGGAGTTCCCGCTGGGGCGATTCGGGGACGTTTCGATACAGCAGGCGTGGCTCGGTGAAAGAATGACTCGCCTGCGGGCGGCCCACGCCCCCAACAGCGATCAC
This sequence comes from uncultured Planctomycetaceae bacterium, assembly GCA_964607575.1. Lineage (GTDB taxonomy): Bacteria > Planctomycetota > Phycisphaerae > SM23-33 > SM23-33 > BS750m-G57. The sequence goes on from CAZSLS010000005.1 coordinate 1,876, forward strand.
TGCTGCTCTTGTTCCCAGCGCCGTCGTAAACTGCTCGAGGCTTGGGGCTGTTAGCGGCTACCGGAAAGAATTCTATTCGTGCTTCTGTACCGTCGGAGAACTCAGGGCTATAATCGGGCGGCGAGAACGTGAACCAGCACGCAAGGTGAAATAATGAAGGTGGTGGTACTCTGTGGCGGTCAGGGCACGCGGCTTAGGGAAGAGACGGAAGTCAAACCCAAGCCGATGGTCGAGATAGGCGAGATGCCGATCCTGTGGCATATCATGAAGACCTACGCCCATTGCGGTTTCGACGACTTCGTCCTCTGCCTGGGCTATAAGGGCAAGGTCATCAAGGAGTTCTTCTACAACTACGAGATGCTCACGGGCGATTTCACGGTCGACATGGGCGCCGGGCGCATCGACATGTACCCGAAACACGCCGAGAAGAATTGGAAGGTAACGCTCGTGGACACGGGCCTGCATGCCATGACCGGGGCGCGAGTAAAACGAATCGAGAGGTTCATCGACTCCGACATTTTCCTCCTGACGTACGGGGACGGGGTGACCGATCTTGACATCCGCAAAGTGGTCGACTTCCACCAGGCGCACGGATGCATCGGAACGGTTACTGGCGTCTGCCCGCCGTCGCGGTACGGCGAACTGCTGATCAGGGGCGATCAGGTGGTGTCGTTCAACGAGAAACCCGACGATGACGTGTCCTCGATAAGCGGCGGATACTTCGTCTTCGATCGCAGATTCTTCGAGTATCTCAGCGAGGATGAAGACTGCATCCTGGAGAGGGACCCCATGCGGAAACTGGTGGATGACGGGCAGTTGAAGGTGTTCAACCACCCGGGGTTCTGGCAGTGCATGGATACGTACCGCGACCACAAATACCTTAACGACCTGTGGGAAACCAACCGGGCCGCATGGAAGGTCTGGGACGACTGATCTATGACCGATACCCTGAACATCAGCAGCGCGTTTAAGGACAAGCGGGTCCTGGTCACCGGGCACACCGGGTTCAAGGGCTCGTGGTTGAGTCTGTGGTTGACGAATCTCGGCGCCCGCGTGCAGGGTTACTCGATCGACATCCCCACCCAACCGTCGAACTTCGAGGTGCTCGGCCTGACCGATCGCATGGCGCACCGCGTGGGCGACGTCAGGGACCTCGGGCAGTTGGAAGATATTTTCGAGAGCTTCCAACCGGAAGTGGTCTTCCATCTCGCCGCCCAGGCGCTGACGCGACTGTCCTACGATATTCCCCAGGAGACGTTTCATACGAACATGCTGGGAACGGTTAACGTTCTGGAGTGCATCCGCAATTGCGACTCTCTCCGCGCGGCCGTGATGGTAACCTCCGACAAGTGCTACCACAACCACGAGTGGGTATGGGGATACAGGGAGTCCGATACGCTCGGCGGAAAAGACTGCTACAGCGCCTCAAAAGCCTGCGCCGAAATCGCCACCCGCGCCTACATGGAATCGTTCTTCGATCCGTCCGAAACGCCGAGGGTCGCCACCGCCCGGGCCGGAAACGTAATCGGCGGCGGCGACTGGGCAGCGGACCGCATCGTTCCCGACTGCGTCAGGGCTTTCTCGACCGGCGAGGCCCTGGAAATACGCAGCCCGTCAGCCACCCGCCCCTGGCAGCACGTGCTGGAACCGCTCAGCGGTTATCTGTCCCTGGCGGGCGCCCTGCTTTCTGAATCCGACCGTGCCGTCAACGAGTCCTTCAACTTCGGACCGTCGCACGAAGCAGAGAAGAGCGTGTCCCAACTGATCGGGGAGTTCACGCAGACCTGGCGGGGCGGGCACGTGGAAATGGCTCCGGACAACGCGGACGGTAAGGCGGAGGCGATGCTCCTGAGGCTCAACTGCGACAAGGCCGAATCGGTACTCGGGTGGCACAAGGTGCTGTCTTTTGCCCAGACAGTGGAAATGACCGCGAGTTGGTACAAAGCCCACTACGACGGCGGCGCGGACATGTGTGAACTCAGTTCCGGACAGATCGCCGACTACACCAAGCAGGCCGCCGAGGCTTCTCTGCCATGGGCCCGCTAGAACCCCGCAGTGAGGGACAACAGATGATCGAAGGTGTCTTGCTCAAGGAACTCAAGAAGTTTTCGGATCAGCGGGGAACGGTTATGCACATGCTCAGGTCGGATGCACCGTTCTTCGAGCAGTTCGGGGAGGTCTACTTCTCGACCGTCAACCCAAGCGTCATAAAAGGATGGAAGAAACATCTGCGGATGACCCAGCATCTCGCCGTCCCGGTCGGAAATGTCCGGATCGTAATCTACGATGACAGACCGGATTCGCCAACCGCCGGACGGGCGCAGGAATTCGAGATCGGCTCGCAGAAATACTGCCTGCTGAGAATACCGCCGCTGGTGTGGTACTCGTTTGGAAACGCCGGTCGGGAAACCGCGCTGCTCGCCAACTGCACCGATATCCCGCACGACCCCGGCGAGGTCCAACTCACCGATCTGTCCGATCAGTCCATCCCCTATACATGGGACACCCAATAGAGATGAACGTACTTATCACAGGCGGAACGGGCTATCTCGGGGGGCGAATCGCCGACCACCTGAAGACCGCCCGCGGCGACGTGAAACTCTACCTGACAGCGCTGGGATCCCAACCGTTGGGGGCCTGGGCCAGGAACTTCAATATCCTTCGAATGGACGTACTTGAAGACAAGTCGATCGCCCGCTGCTTCGAGGCCTGCGACTTCGACGCGGTGGTCCACCTGGCGGCGATAAACGAGATCGACTCGATGAAGGACCCCGAGTTGGCGATCGACGTCAACACCAAAGGCACCTTCGATCTGCTGCGCGCCGCCTCGGAGAGGGGCGTGAAGAGTTTCATCTACTTTTCGACCTTCCACGTATACGGTGAGACCGCCCCGGGAGCGATAAACGAAGACTCTCCGACCAGGCCTCACCATCCTTACGCGATAACTCACCGAACGGCAGAGGATTACGTCAGACACTTCGCCCGCTACCACGACATGCAGACGCTGGTTCTCAGGCTCTCTAACGGGTATGGGTATCCGATGGACACCTGCGTGAATCGCTGGACACTAGTGTTCAATGACCTCTGCAGGCAGGCGGTGACGACCGGTAAGATCGTCCTGACATCTTCCGGGCGGCAACATCGGGACTTCATCGCACTGAGCGATGTGGCCCGCGGGGTGGCGCATTTCCTGGGCACCGAGGACAAATGGGGCGACGGGCTGTACAATCTCGGGGGCAACTGTTCGATGTCGATACTCGAGGTGGCCGAAAGGGTGGCGGACGTATACGCAGAGGCGTTCTCAAAGCCCAGACCGGTAATCCAGACCGCACAAGACAACGGCGCCGGCGGGGTCTTCGAACCGGTCAGGTACGATATTTCAAAACTCCTGGAGACCGGTTTCACTCTGACTGGAGACATGGACGCCGAGATCAGGGAAACCCTGAAACTCTGCCTGAGACTTGTGTGATGACTTCCGACAAACCACAACATCCGACCGTTTCGGTGGTCATGCCGACGTACAACCACGCCGCGTTCATCGGCGAGGCGATACAGTCAGTGCTGGACCAGACTTATGGGGACTTCGAGTTGATAGTAGTCGACAACTACTCCCAGGACGACACGGAAGACATCGTCCGCGGGTTCGACGACTCGAGGATAGAGTATTTCAAGTTCTCGAACAACGGGGTGATCGCGGCTTCACGAAACGCCGCACTGAAGAAGGCCCGGGGTGAATTCATCGCCTTCCTCGATTCGGACGATACGTGGAGCGCCGACAAGATCGAGACACAGTTGAAGCATCTCGAGGCGAATCCGAGCGTCGCGATGGTTTGCAGTTCCCTGGTAACGAGGCGGGGCAACGAACCTTTCGACACGGCGTCCGGACCTGCCACCGCGGGCCTGGCGGGATTCACTTACAGTTGGCTGCTCGACCGCAGTTTCATCTTCTGTTCGTCGGTGATGGTAAGGCGCGAGGTCCTCGACAGCGTGGGCATGTTCGACGAAGACCCCCGGATGGTATCGTCGGAGGACTGGGACCTGTGGTTGAGGATCGCTCGCAGACATCGTCTGACGCTGCTGGGGAAAGCCCTTGGCAGCTACCGGGTACACGGAAGCAACGTCTCTGCCGGCGTCAGGAAGATCCGGCCGATCGAATACGTGCTGCACAAGCACCTTGCGAAGCGCTGGATAACCGCCGCCCGCCTGGACAGATCGATGGCGTACTTCAGTTTCGGTCTGGGCTGGTTGTCTATCGACCAGGCTCCGGTCGACGCCCGGGGGATGTTTAAGGATACCCTGAAGTTCGCCAGAGGCTCACCGAAGATATCGTCGCTGGCCCTGTCGGGATTGGTCCTGTCGTTCTTCCCGACCGTCTGCAGATTCATCAAGCACGGGTCGGTCGACAGACTCATCAAGCGTATGGTAAGCCTGCACGAATTCGCAGATGACTCCGAGGAATAAGCCCTCGCGACAATCGCAAAAGAAAGGCCTGGCGTGGGAGGCCAGACCTTACGGGGGGTCTTCCAGCCCGGTCGGGAGAGCCCGAACCGAAAGGTGTTGGATAATCTATCAGGCGCCTACCGGATTATAGGCGTCTGGCGGCGTTTTTGTTTTACAGGGCCGGTCTTTCCCGCAGCCGGATCGAAAGCCCCGCGCACAGCGGCACACACGAGAAGCCGGCGGCGGCGAGATCGGCAGGAATCGTCTTACTTCGCGACGAGGGACAACTCGGCCGGTCCGAACCTCGCGGCGTTACTGCCCGACAAGGCCAGTTCAGGCTTGCGTCCCAGGCGATGCTTGGCCAGATTCGCGTGGGAGTAGAAAATCTGCTTCCCGTCGCGCCTGGTCATTACCAGTCCACCGATACGCAGCAGACTGAGATGGTGCGAAACACTGGACTGCGGAAGCCTGAGCTTATTACAGAGAGTGGTCACATTCATCTCGCCTTCAGTCAGCAACATCATAATGCTGAGCCGCGTCTTGTCGCCAAGCGAGTGGAATACTCTTGCCAATTCTTCAAATTTCTCGATTCGTGTAGCCATCATCTTACCTCTGCTAAATACAATAAATACCCATGCGTCACCTACCACGTCACCACACTATATCATATCTTAACGCATTCATCCAATAAAAATAAGGTAAATACCCTACTTTTTTTCCCAACTCATTGTAGCCACAAAACACCGTGATTTCCCGGTCTCGCCGCTACGCTTGCCACAATAAGAGCCCAGATCCCACAAAATTATTCGCCTCTTCGCCCGCGGCTTGGTCGTCTCAAAGGCAGTTTGGTTGTCTCAAGGGTGAAAATCCCACGCACATCAGGACACATCGGTATTACCGCCGCCAAATGCCCATGTTTTCAAAGCCTTTTTTCGCTCTTTTTTTCTTGTTCGAGGAAACGTGGATTTGGTCTGAAAAAGCAGTCAGAAAGACGGGGATATTCCCCCGGAATATTCAGCGTATGTATAGAATACGTTGATTGATATTGCCGATAACTCTGGAGACAAGCAACGACGGCAATGGTGCCGCTAGCTCAGAATGAGGACACTGCCATGGACATGTATACTTGCGACCTGTGTGGGTACTACTACGATCCGGAGTATGGCGACGAGGAGAATCACATTCCCAGGGGAACCACCTTCGACAAGCTGCCCGCCGATTGGGTCTGCCCCGAGTGCAGCGCCGCGAAGGATGAGTTCTTCAGGCTCGACGATGAAGAGCTTGACGTCTACGAAGACTACGAACTGTCCTACGAAGAACACGAGGAATAACCGCACCAAACGGCAAACCTGACCGGATAGGGAATCGGAATATCCGATGACCCGCAGGGGGGTGTGTCTACGCTATCGCTCGCGCAACTGACGTGCTTCTCTTGAATGTTTGTCACCGATATGGTATCAAGCCATTGTTGACCCTTGGTCCGTGGTGGCGGGATTCATATATTGGCGGACAGGTATGCTGATTTACGCGGTAGTTTATGCTGGTGCGATGTTGTTGGCGTTGATTGCGACGCCACTGATGGTTCGTGCTGCGCACTGGTGGCGAGTGCTTGACCACCCGGGCACGCGCAGGGTTCATTCGGTGGCGGTACCGCGGTTGGGGGGGGTGGCGGTTTTTGCGGCGTTGGTGATTCCGATCGTGGCGCTTCAGTTCTTCGACATTGCCTTCACGCGAGGTCTGTCCGATCCCGGCGCTCACGTCCGCCACATTCACGTGGTGGCGTTGTTGGTCACGGGCGGTTTTGTGTTTGCGATCGGCCTGGTCGACGACATGGTTGGCATGGGTGTGCGTACGAAGCTCGTTGCGCAGATAACGGCTGCGGCGATCGCGTGCGCGATGGGCATTCGGATCGATTTCATCGGGCTTAGCGAGGACGCGATAATAGAGTTCGGTTGGTGGGCCTGGCCGCTGACGATTCTCTGGATTGTTTCGGTGACCAATGCGGTGAATCTGATTGACGGTCTGGACGGTCTGGCTGCGGGGATATCGCTTATAGCGTGCGGTGTGATGCTGGTATTCGCGGTCCACACTCAGAATGTTACTATGATGGTATTGATGACGGCGATGCTGGGTAGCCTGACGGGTTTTCTGTTCTTCAATTTCAATCCGGCCAAGATATTCCTGGGCGACTGCGGTAGTATGTTTTTGGGTTATTTCATGGCGACGGCGAGCGTCATGTGTTCGATGAAATCCGCGGCATTGGTGGGATTGGCTTTACCGGCGGTGGCGTTGGGGCTACCGATTTTCGACACGCTGTTTAGCATGTTGCGCCGGGCGTTGGAGCGTCGATCGATGTTCGCCGCCGACCGCAAGCATATCCATCACCGCCTGATCGACATGGGCCTGCATCAGCGGCATGCGGTGATCATCATGTACGCGATAACCGCCTTGGCGGCGGGGATCGGGATGCTAATGATCCTGGTAAAAGACGCCGGTGGTATTGCGTTGGTATTGATCGGCGCCCTGCTTCCTAGTCTGCTGGTCTTCCGTGCGGTTGGAGCTATGCGGATCCGCGAGGCGTTCTTCACCTTCCAGCGCAACAGATCGATCGCCCGCGAAGCCAAAGGCCAGAGGCGCGATTCTGAGGGGATGCGCCTCAGGCTCCAGGAAGCTGCAACTCTGGATCAGTGGTGGAAAGTACTCCGCCGGGCGGCCCGGGAAATGGGCTTTGCACGCATGGTGGTACAATTTGAACTTCCCGGTGAACCGGCGCGGCGCCTGGTCTGGCGCCTGCCGCACCGACAGGTAGGCAACGACAGGATGATGCAGGCGACTCTCCCGCTGGGATACCGCAAGGGCGGTAGCCCGCTGCGTGTTGAAATCGACGTTCCCGTTGACGGTGCGTTGGAATCGGCAGGGACGAGCGTGGCGCTATTCGGGCGATTACTGGACGAATGCGATCTGGCGCGTCTGCGAACACTCACGCAAAACGGAAAGCCCGTTGACGATCGGGGCGATGATACCGACGAGAGATTGGAAGTAACCACGCTCAACCCCGAGACGCCGACGCCTGAATGACTGCCCGAGGCACTACCGAACTGCTTATTTACGGTGTTTGACGAAAGGCTCTGCCAATAATGAAAAGTCCAATTTTTGTTTCGGGACTCAGCAAGTCCGGCACGAGCATGGTGAAGACACTCTTTGACGGGCACCCCGAGCTCTTCGTAGTCCCGCCTAACGAGTTGTTGTTTTTCTTCTTCAGCGACTTGGTTTCCTTGAACCGGATCCAAGCGCCCGAGCCTACCGGGGATCCGGGACAACTGCTGAGAAACCTGGCGAGGTCTGAGTATAACGTCAGAATGAACCAGCCGGGCGCCGGAGACTACAGAGAGCAATTCAATCTTTCCGCATTCACCGAGGACATCGATCGCCTGGAAGTCTCCAGCTACGCCGAGGCCATGGAAGAACTCTTCCGTGCATATGCCCGCAACTGCAGTACATTCAGCGGCGACCCGGCGACTGCGCGATTCCTGGCCAAGACTATTTGGGAAACGGAGTATTTTCCCGAGCTTCTCGACTGGTTCGGCGATATGAAGTTTCTGTACGTTCTGCGCAACCCCTACGCACATTTTCACTCGGCCCTGAAGTCGATGCGTGGAGGCAGGAAGGGTCACGAGGGGATGAAGCTCACCTGGCGGAATCGATTTCCATTTATCGGACGCCAGTTGGCGTTGATGCGGACTTCTTATTACCTGATGCGAAAATACCGGAAGTTATTTGGCGACCGGTTTTACGTACTCGTTTATGACCGGTTACTGGAAGACCCCGATACTGAACTGAAGCAGGTCTGTGATTTTCTCGAAATCGATTTCCACCCGGCGCTGCGGTGTCCGACGATTCTCGGTCAACCGTGGAGAGGAAACAGCTGGTACGCTGAAAACTATGACGGTATCGACAAGCGCCCGCTGACCCATTGGCGGGACAAGGTCTCTCAACTCGAAATAAAGTACGTCAATCAACATTTCCAGGATGTTGTCGAAGAATTCGGTTTCGAGGTCTTACCGGCAAACTGTTCCATTCTCAAGCCATTTCATTACACTGAAACGCCGTTGGTTTACCTTGCCAACCGAGTAATGTATTTCTACCGCTAGCTGCACGAGATGCTGAGAGATGAAAATTGCCTTCGTAGGTAACCAGGATAACAATGCGTACCGTATCTGCAGATGGATACGCCAGCGCGGTATTGACGTACACCTGTACCTGTTTTGCAAAGAAAATCCCGACCGATCGCTGCCCGAACTCGTCGACGTCGAATGGTCCGACGGTTACTCCAGGTGGATTCACCAATACGACGACACCGGGACCTTCTGGCCGCTGAACCGCTGCGACGTGGCACGGAAAATCGATAACCGGTACGACCTGGTCGTAACCAGCGGCGCTACCGGGCTCCTGGCGGCTGGTCAGTTCAGGCGGACTCCCGTCGTACACCTTACACTGGGCAGTGAAGTGAGCGAGTTTCCGCTGTGGGCCTGGCGGTGGAAGCTGTCTTTGAGGTGGCGGGCAGCGTCTTTCCTGATGCGGCGTAATCTCAAACGCGTTGCAAGAATCGTAACGATGGGCTTCCGACCGGAATTGCGCGCCCTTGACGCGCTGGGGCACAAGGACAAGACAGTTGTCTGGGGCTGGCCCGAAGATCCACAGGGCAATCGCAAACGGATGGATCGGGCGCAGTTGGCGAAACTGACGAGCGATTATGCGGGCTTCGACAGAGTCTTTGTCTGGATGACGCGTCTGAATTTTGTGGATACCGATTCGGTTGAATACAAGGGCGCCGAGCGGTTCCTCGATGCCTTTGAAATGCTCGTTCGCTCTGGTGTCGGAAAGGTCAAAGCAATTGTCGGAGCGCACGGATACGACGTTGAGACTTTCAAGGATCGGGCGGCGGAGAAAGGGCTTGGCGACCATATCGACTACGTACAACACATGCCATTTCACCAGATGATGGCTTACCTGTCTCTGCCCAACGGTGTGGTGGTGGACGTTCTGGACGCCGAACGAGGGCACATTTTCGGCGGAGTGGTGCGGGAGGCGATGTCTCTGGGCTCACCGGTGATCGCGGCGATGGACAGCGACACTGTCGTCCAGTGCTATGGTCCCCACTGCCCGATCATAAAAGCCGACGACGTTCAAAGCTGCTACGAGGGTATGGTTCTGGTCGCGGGCATGGATGATGCGGCATTTACGCAACTCGGACAATCCGTCGGGCGATGGGCCGATGAGTATCTCCACTACGATCGATGCGTGGGGGAACTGATGGAAGTGTTCCGCGGCACGGTTGACGAATGCGGCGGGACGTCGGACTAAGGTCTGGTAGTCGGTAAGGAACCAGCCCGGGTGGTCGTCGCCTCCGTCGGCGGATCTCTGCGATATATCAGCAGGACTTGTTGCGCGGCCTGTGCGCGGCTCTCGAATACTGCTGTCACTACCGATCTATACAACCGGGCGGTCCAGGATGTGTCATCGAATGCTTTGAACCCCTTGACCAGTTTGAACCCCTTTTTCTCGATATACTTCAGAGTTTCGGATTGCAGGGCTACTTGTGGTTCGGCGTTTATCGCCACGAACGTTACCGGTCGGTCGGTGCGGTTGAATGCTTCATCCAGCGTCTCGCGAACGTGTTTGTGTTCGAGCATTCTCAAATCATGTGACAGTACGACCGGTAGCCGGACCCGGTCGGAATCGCCCACTTGGTAGTAACCGCAGCGGTAGAGCAGATGCGGGGCATTCGAGAGGATTTCCTGATCGGGCCCGATACGCGCCTTGACGTAGTCGGCGGCCTGAAGGACGTGCAGCACATGCGAGTGCAGCGGGCGAAGAGTGTGCATAACCATCGCCGCGCCAACGATTACTGCCGCAAGGCTTACAGAGACCACTTGGGCGGATTCTGACAGGCCAATGCGTGCGGTCGCAACTTTCAGCAGGCGTCCGATCGCAGCCAGACCCGCCCCGGCCAGACCGGCAGATACGCAAGCCAGCAGGAGCAGGTACCTGAACGATATCTTATCGGTAGCCAGGTATCGCAGTATCACCGGCGTCAGGATTACAATCGCGGTTACAAGCATGATCCCTGCGCCCGTTCGGTTCGGACAGTCGATACGGTTTCGCAGACCCCTGAACGGTTTCAATCGCGAGATCAACCACAGCACCATCCACAACGCCATCGCCGCAGCAAGAACTGGATGGATCGCGGCGGCAAATTTGATTAGCGTGATCTTCACCGTTTGACGTGTGCGGGCCCATGTCGTGGGGGGCGCCTCGGGACCAGTTGAGGCCTGGGTAGTCGGCGCGGCGTTTACGTTGTCCGAAACCGTATCCGGAACCGGGGCCGGGGCGGTAGTTGTCGGAGGACGCCGGGTTACGTTCGTTCCCGGAATGAAGTGTACAAGATGCTGCTTTCGGGATATCCCGCCTATCGCCAACATGTAGGGTAAGGCACATAGAATTGCGGTCGCTATCGCCGCGGTTGTCATGACCGTCGCCATGCCAATTCGTTTGCGCCGCCACAAGGCCGTACCGATCCATATCGAACCGCCAACCAGTCCCACAGCGGCTGCTTCCGGGCGGACGATGAAACCCAATCCACCAACCGCCCCGGTGGCGACGGCGAGCAATATCGACCATCGACTCCCACGTTTCATGAGCCGGACGGCTGCTACCGCACTGACGAGTCCCCATATCTGAAGACTCAGGGACAGGAAATCCGTCAGGTGCATCGCTCCGAGTGAAGCGAACTTGCGCCCGAGTATCAGGAAGCCCACCGTCAACCATGGCAGCGACCTCGACGCGAAGATCATGTGCAGTAATATCACCAGGCCCACCGTGATCAGCAGACCGCAGACGGTCGATATACCCCTGCCCACAAGCTCCCATTTCTCCTGGTCAGAGAACCCCGAACCAGGCCAGATATTGTCGTGTACGGTTGCGACGGTAATCGGATACCCCGGATGCTGCGACGACTCACCAATAAGCTCCTGGGGGTCCAGCGACCAGCGCTGCGCCATCGAGATATAGGTCATGGCATCGGAGCTGATAGTCGGATCGGTAACGATCAGGGATATGCTGATCGCCAGTTGCACCGCAAGAATTACCGCCATAAGACATATGCAGACCCTCATCGGGAAACGCCGGGGCGTCAGATTGTCCGAACATTGGCGATCGGCGGTGTCCATGACGATACTCTATCGCAACAGTTTTGGCCTAACAAGCGATAACCTGATCAATACTCACCGCCCCGAAGCCCCACGCCGGTTCTTGCAGGGCGTCGGGGCCGGTGATATAGTGACCGCCGAAGTCACGAACCACAGCAATCCTGGTTCACTCTGCCTGTCGATCCGTGATAATATGCGACAGTGCAGCTCAACCGGTTGTCGCACCGGCGGTTGAAGAGAGTTGTCGCCCGGAGTTCCATGGCCAGATCCAGAACACTTAAAGCCGGGATAATGGCATCGAGCCAATTCCTTCGCGCCTCGGTGGGCCTGGTGTCTCTGGCGATTCTGGCCAGGGTCCTGACTGTCGACCACTTCGCCACCTACAGGCAGACGCTGCTGGTATACGTATTTGTCTCCCCTCTGCTAATCCTCGGACTTCCCGAGGTGCTGTACTATTTCCTGCCCAGCGAGAAGCAGCGCGCACGCGGCGTTCTTCGCGAGAACCTCCTGCTACTGGGCGTTATGGGTGTGGTGTTCTCACTGTTCCTCTTCTGCGGGGGAAATCGCCTGCTGGCCTGGCGATTCGGTAATCCGGACCTGGCGCGCACGCTGATGATCTTTGCGCCGTACTCCCTGTTCATGCTACCGGCGGTAGCGCTGAATTCCTGCCTGCTGTCGAGGGACAAAGTGGCGCACGTCGCCATATTCAACGTGTTGAGCCGTGTAGTGCTGCTGGTGATAGTGATTACCGCTGCGCTGATATGGCGAACATCGACCGCGACCGTGATTGCCGTAGTGATCGCCGCGGCCGTAACGCTCGGACCGGCAGTGGCGCTGATGTACTCCGCTACGAAAGGTACGCGGGGCGACATCTCCTGGATGGGTGCAAAGGCACAACTGAAACTCAGCGTACCGCTGGCCCTGGCGGGGATGGTGGCAATGCTGTCAGAGCACATCGACAAGGTGATCGTCTCTGCAATGTGCAACCTCAGGGAAGTGGCGATCTACATGAACGGCGCGATCGAACTTCCGTTGATAGATGTTGTTACCACCTCGGCGATGTGTGTGATCCTGCCCGATCTCACAAGGTACTACAAGGAAGGTCGCCTGGACGATCTGTTGGTGCTCTGGCGTCGGACGGCCGAAAAATGCCTCGTAATCCTCGCCCCGGCGATGGCGTTTGTGCTGGTCATGGCGCCGGAACTGATGACCGTTCTGTTCTCGTCAACCTACACCGAAAGTGCATATCCGCTGCGAATCTACGCACTGATGCTGCCTCTGAAGGCTACGCAACTGGCAACACTCTTCATTGCCGCCGGACGATCGCGTTTCGTCACGGTGGCCGCCACGATCGGTCTGAGCGTCAACGTTGTCTTGTCGATTGTTTTCGTAAACTGGATGGGACCAGCCGGGGCGGCATGGGCTACGGTGATATCGATCTATGCAATGAGGATATATGCGTTTGCGGCGATGGGGTCGATCCTGAAGTGCAGGCTGACTGACGTTATCAGATTCCCCAAGGTGACCTGGACCATAGTAGTGGCGTGCCTGCCCGGCGTGGCGATCTATCTGCTGAGGGACTTCATTCCCGGCGGATCGGTGGTGAGGCTGGCCGTACTGACGCCGGTCTTTGCGATTGTGCTGCTTGTCGCGTATCAAGTTACGGGTATCGCTCCGCTGTCGCGAGTCGCCGCGGTGTTATCCAGGTCGTTGTCCAGGTCCAAAGCGGATAACGGCGATTCGACCGGGGAGGAGACATAAGATGTGCGGTATAGTGGGAATCATGGACTCTCGCCCGGTGGTCGACGCCGGGCTCCTGGCGACTATGCGGGACACGATGCGCCATCGCGGTCCCGATGACGCCGGTCTGTGGTTCGACGATCGGCACCAGGTCGGTCTGGCGCACCGGCGACTGTCGATTATCGACCTGTCTCCAGGCGGGCATCAGCCAATGACCGATGAGTCGGGGAAACTCGTGCTGGTCTACAATGGCGAGATATACAACTACCGCCAACTCCGCGATGAACTCATCGCCAAAGGCCGCCAGTTCCGCTCGGAAAGTGATACCGAAGTGATATTGGAAGCCTACAGGCAATGGGGAACCGATTGCGTGGCGCACCTCAACGGGATGTTCGCTTTTGCGCTCTACGACGCCGACGCGAGCAGACTGTTTCTCGCACGCGACCGTGCGGGTCAGAAACCGCTGTACTACCACCGCGACGGAGACCGCCTGGTTTTCGCATCGGAACTCAAAGCTATCATGGCCGACCCGTCCTTCAGGCGCGAGATAGACCTCGAAGCGCTCGATCACTACCTCGCATACGGATACGTTCCCGGCTCGCTGTGCATGCTCAAGGGCGTCGCCAAGCTTCCACCGGCGCACTGCTTGACCTGCGATCTCGGCGGGAGGGAGGCGAAAGTCTGGCGGTATTGGCAACTACCGGACCCGCCGGACAACCAGTCTGTCCGAGCCGAGGAAGAACTGCTCGATGAGTATCACCAACTGCTGCGGGATTCAGTACGCAGGCGCCTGGTCGCCGACGTTCCGGTCGGAGTATTGCTTAGCGGAGGGATCGATTCGAGCCTGATTACCGCCATGGCCGCCGAGGTCTCTTCGACGCCGGTGAAGACCTTTACAATCGCGTTTCCCGGGGCGGGACGGTTCGACGAAGCCCCCTACGCTCGCATGGTGGCCGGGCATTTCGGTACGGAGCATACCGAACTGACGGCCGAACAGGCTGACGTAGACCTTCTGGGCGAACTGGCCGCACAGTTCGACGAACCAATGGCCGATTCGTCAATGGTCCCCACCTATCTGGTCTGCCGCCTGATTCGCCGTCACGCCACGGTCGCCCTCGGCGGTGACGGCGGCGACGAACTGTTCGGCGGGTATCCTCACCACAGTTGGACTCAACAGCAGCAGCGCCTGCGACGCTTCATCCCTCCGCCGTTGCGGCAAGTAGCCAGAAGCACAGCGATGTGGATGATGCGTCCCGGGCGTAAAGGAAGAAACTACGTACTGGGCGCCCTGTCTTCCCTGCCGCAGAGTATTTCGCAGATAAATACGTATTGCGACGAATCGCTGCGAAGAAGCCTGCTGGCCCCGATTTACTCCGCCCGGGCGCCCCGGTATCGCAGCCCGGAAGCCTTCAAGACCGACCTATGCCTGCCCGATCGGACGCCGCTACAGCTTGCAACTTCAGTTGATTTCGCAACTTATCTGCCCGAAGATATCCTGGTAAAAGTCGACCGGGCAAGCATGCTGACTTCACTGGAGGTCCGAGCCCCGTTCCTGGACTACCGGCTCATAGAATTTGCCTTCGGGCGGCTGGGCGATTCTCTGCGGGCAACAGCGCGCCGGCGAAAAATCCTCTCCCGGCGTCTGGCCCGCCGCGTGCTACCGGGGCAATTGGACCTCGAACGCAAGCAGGGATTCTCGCTCCCGCTTCAGGAATGGTTCAAAGGCAAGTGGGGCGAGTACTGCTGCGAAGTACTCGGCGATACCGACGGCGGTCTTTTCGACCGGGGCGCCATCGATAAACTTATCGCCGATCAGCGTCGCGGGCGGTTCAACACCCAGCGGCTCTTCGCGCTGACTATCTTCGAACTGTGGCGCAGATGCTATGATATATCGATACCTGGGAGTTCGGCATGAACTACATGAATGCGTTTTATCCCGAGAGCCGAATCGGTGGATTCACCGATCTGGATGGTACGATCGCCTTCTATACGCGCGTCGGCGTTCTCACCGGTTCGGCGTCGGTCGTTCTGGACGTCGGGTGCGGGCGCGGTGAATACGCCGACGACCCCGTATCCGTCCGAAGAGAGCTTCGGATCTTTCGTGGTAGATGTGCGAAAGTTATCGGTATAGACGTCGACCCGGGGGCAGAGGCAAATCCGTTCATCGACGAGTTTCGCCCGATCGAATCACAGCGCTGGTGCATCGACGATCAGTCCGTCGACACGTGCATCTGCGATACGGTCCTGGAACACGTCGAGGATCCCGATCGGTTCTTCTCCGAGGCCGCGAGGGTGATCCGCCCCGGCGGGCATCTCTGCCTGCGCACACCGAACGTCCTGAGTTACTTCGGGCTACTTTCAAAACTTATCCCGAACAAACGCCATGCCGCGGTGCTGGCGAAAGTCCAGACCCACCGGGCGGAGGAGGATGTTTTCCCCACGCTCTACAGGTGCAACACCCGCGCCAGACTTCGGGCCATGTTCAGAAAACACCGTTTCGATGCGGCCGTGTACGGGTACGAAGCCGAACCGTCTTACCTGTCCTTCTCGAAATTCGCGTATGCTCTGGGCGTTCTGCACCAGAAATTCGCGCCAAACGCCCTGAAGGTCTCGCTGATGGCCTTCGGGAGGAAACTTCCCGCGCCGAGAGCGGCGTCGGGAGATTCGGAGAGCCGATGAACGTCGTCCACCTTGCAGATTCGCTGAACCTCGCCATGGGCGGTCCGCCCAGATCGATAGTTGGGTTATGCGAAAACCTCGCGCCGCTTGTCGACCGCCTCGACCTGTGCTGCGTGGATCTCGGGGCGCACTTCGGCCCGCGCGTTGACGTCGATACATCGCTCGTGAATCTCACCGAAGTCCCATGCCGCGTCTGGAAATCTTTGAGGCTCTACATTCCCAGGGGACTCGGGGCTGTCCTGAAGGATAAATCCGCCTCGGCGGATATTATTCATTCTCACGGTCTGTGGGCGCCAGCCAATGTTATCGCTGCCCGAGCGGCGGGAAAAGCCCGCCTCCCCCACATCATCGCCCCTCGTGGTTCCTTTGAGCCCGGAGCGCTGTCCAGATCTGCCTGGAAGAAGGCTGTTTTCAGGCGATTGCATGTGAATCGTGCGCTTCGCGAGGCGGCGTGTTTTCACGCCTTGAGCGAGCGCGAGGCCTGGTGCATCCGCCAGTTCGGTTTGACCAACCCCATCGCCATGGTGCCCAACGGTGTGACCATTTTGCCGCCGTCCAATTTCCACGATGCAGCGGGCGAACAGGACTGGGGCCGGCGGTTCGAGGGAAAGAAGCTCATTGTGTTTCTGGGAAGAATGCACCCGATAAAGGGCCTGGACGTCCTCAGCGAGGCCTGGCGGCGCATTTCCGGGGAGTTCACCGATTGGCACCTGGTGCTTGCCGGTCCGGACGAAGATGGATATCTCGCCGCACTCGAATCGCAAGTCCAATCCGCAAACCTGTCGGATCGCGTGTCGTTTCCGGGCGCTCTGTACGGCCCGGATAAGGACTCTCTCCTCGCCGCAGCCGACCTGTTTGTCCTGCCAAGCCGCTCGGAAGGCATGAGCGTAGCGCTGCTGGAGGCAATGGCTGCGGGCATTCCCGTTGTGATAACAAAGTCCTGCCACTTCTCGGCTGCCGAAGACTTGCGCGCAGGGTTTGTAGTGGACGGGGACATCGAGTCGCTTGCGACCGGCTTGGCGAAAATGTTGAAGACACCCGACGATCAGCGTTCGGAAATGGGCAATCGCGGCGCGTCCCTGATCCGCAGCAGGTACTCTTGGGATACTGTCGCCCGAGAGATGCTGGAGGTCTACCAGTGGGTCCTTGGCCAACGGGATGCGCCTCAGTGTGTCCGGATGGACTGAGTTGTTCGATCGATCACTCACACGGGGCTTACAGATCCTCTTTCAGATATTCTCTCAAGAAAAGATTCGTAATTACCCGAAACAATCTTCTAGGTATGCGTGTACCCGGAATCCGCTTTTATGCTGATCGGGTTCACGCACGGGCTACTGTGGATTCCGTTGCCCGATTGTCCGGTGGTGGTGAAATATTAAATCCCCCCGGATCGCTCGGAAAAAAAAGAAAAAGTCTGGACACCGCAACTTGGCGACAGTAATATCCCGCCCAGTTCGGATTGCAGACTAATGATGTCCTTGATCGTGTCAAAGGCATCGGTGCAATAATTATTCGTACTATGGATTCATCGAGTATTTCGTTTGTACACAAACCTAGCCTGAACGGATTAGGCAGCGAAAGGAAATGGAGATGAAGAATCGTTTGGTTTTACCTGTCGTGTTGGTGATGTTTGGTGCAGTTGTCCTTGTGGCTGCGACGGCGACGGCCGCCGACAAGCCCGAGCAAGACGTCAGTGCCCTGATCAAAGCATTGACCGAACGCCTGGAAGCTCAGGACAAGAAGATTTCCAAGTTGGAAACCAAACTCACTGACGAAGCCCTTCAGGCCGCACGCCACGAAGAAATCGCCAAGATCATGTCGGAGATGCGACAGGACGCAAGCAAGCGCGACCCCCTGCCGCAATGGCTCGACAATCTTACGTTCTTCGGCGATTTGCGTTTGCGGTATGAACATCACTCCGCCGATGGAGTACAGCTAAGGGAACGTAACCGTTATCGCTTCCGTCTGCGTTTTGGCTTCATCAAGTCCTGGCTGGACGATCAGATGAAAGTTGGCTTCCGCATTGCAAGCGGTGACAACCAGACCGGGCGGAGTACGAACCAGACGATGACCGGTGCGTTCAACAAGAAGCAGGTCTGGATCGACCGCGCGTATGCCATATACACGCCCAATTCGATTCCCGGCTTGACGGTGATCGGCGGTAAGATGCCGAATGTGCTGGAGCACACCGACCTGATCTTCGACAGCGATCTCAATCCGGAAGGTCTGCTGGTGTCCTATCACCGCGAATTGTGCGGACTCGATGTGTTCGGGACCTTCGCCCACTTTGCGGTCAACGAACAGCGGAACAATCACGACACCATCTTGAACGCCTACCAGGCCGGTTTCAAGGCGCCGCTACCGTGCGGAATCACTGGGCTATTTGCCGCCACGTGGTACGACTTTGAGAACTATGAGGATCTCGGAGCAACGACCAATGGTTGGAACAGAGACACCAAGATGATCAACGTTCTGGCCAAGCTCAAGTTCAAGGCTTGCGGGCTCCCGTGGCAGGTGTACTTTGACTGGGTCCATAACAACCAGGATAACCAAGAGGCCGCTGACTTCGAGAATGCTGACGATGGATACGCCGTTGGCGTAAAAGTCGGCAAGAACAAGAAGCAGGGCGACTGGTCAACTGGCTATCAGTTCAAGTACATTGAAGCCAACGCTACACCCGCCCAGTTGAACGATGCTGACTTTGGTACGCCCAATGGTGTTGGCACGAACATCAAAGGCCACGTATTCAAAACTCAGTACAATCTGACCGATTTCCTGATCGCTGGTGGAAGCATCTTCCTCGTCCAGCCGATCACCGGCGATCGCGACGAGAACGACTTCCTGATGCAGATCGACCTCATCTGGAAATTCTAGCATCAAGTCGTAAAAGCAGATAGTTTTTCCGCAGGCCGGAACGGGCATACCAGCCCGTTCCGGCCGCGGTCTTTTTATGGGGGCTCCAGCGAATTAAAGATGAACGTTTTGGTGTGAGATTTTCCGTGCATTGACGCACCTGAGTCCTTATAGTGGTGTGTAGCAGTTGTAAACTGTCTCCGACCCGGTAAGACCTAAGGCTCGTAGCTAAGGCACCCGGGCGATAGGGCTTGGATGGAAACGTCCTTACCTCCCGTGTTTGGAAAGGAGACACCTGATGGCAATTAGCCCCCGTAAAGCCTGGGGGATAATCCGCAGTTGTGTCAAACCACTCGGATCGATCCGCAAACCGCTTGGCGAAGCGTTTGGATATTGTCTCGCTCAAAATGTCCGCGCCAACCGCGACATGCCTCCCGCCGATCGGTCCGCAATGGACGGATACGCCTTTCGCGCCGCCGATCTGAGCGGGTATCCCTGCAACCTCCAACTCGTCGGCGAAGTAGCCGCAGGAAGTTCATCACATCCGCAAATCCGCCCCGGATGCTGCGCCGCGGTGCTGACAGGAGCCAACATCCCTCCCGGAAGCGATACCGTCGTCAAGATCGAACTGACCAGCCTCGACGACGGGACCGTATCGATTATCGAGCCTGTAAAGCCTTTCATGAACGTCCGCAAGCGAGGTGAAGAAGCCGCCCGGGGCGACGTGCTTCTCGGCGAGGGAACGGTTCTCGGACCGGCGGAGGTCGGCGTGTGCGCCACTGTCGGGCTGGCGAACCCCAAAGTACGCCGGAGACCGAAAATCGCTCTCCTGTGTACCGGGGCCGAACTGCGAGACGTCTCGCAATCGGTCGCGCCCCACCAGACTCGCAATTCAAACGGTCCGGTAATGCAGGCGATTCTTGCCGACGCGGGATTCGACAGCGTCACTCACGAGATCGTGCCCGACGACCCGCAACTGACCATCGACGCCCTCAAACACGCCACCGAAACCGCCGACGTGACGATCCTGACCGGCGGCGTGTCGGTAGGCAAGTACGATTACGTGCCCGACGCCGTAAAGGCCATCGGCGCCAGGGTGCGCTTCTACAAGATCCAGATGAAACCCGGTAAACCGCTGCTGTACGCCACACGCGGGCGAAACGGGCATATCTTCGCCCTACCGGGCAATCCGGTAAGCGTGCTGACCAGCATGTATGCCTTTGTGCTTCCGGCGCTGAGGCGGCTTTCGGGCCTGAGTGAAGAAGAGTGCCTGATATCGCTCCGCCTTCCGCTGACGCGGAAGATCAAATCAAAGTCCGGAAGATCGCTGATGGCGCTGGCGAGAATAGTCTATCGCCGATCCGGACCGGCTGTGACGCCCGTCGAGTCGGTAGGGTCCGCCGATATATCCGCCGCCTCATCCGCCGACGGCGTGGTGGTCATACCCGCCGAAAGTACCGAAGTGACCGCCGGAAGCATCGTCGAGTTCCAGCCCTGGAGGGCGAAGTTATGAACCAACCAATCACTCACAACCAACCGCTCTCACTGCGGATCTCCGTAACCGACAAGTGCGAGTTTCGATGCCTCTATTGCATGCCCGCCGAAGGCGTCCGCAGACGCAATCACGAAGATATGCTCTCCTTCGAGCAGATAGTTGACTTCGTCCGACTGGCCAGGAGCGAGTTCGCACTGGCCAAAGTACACCTCACCGGCGGCGAACCGCTGGTCCGCAGGGGTATCGTGGATCTCGTCGCCATGATTGCCGATCTGGGCGTAAACGATCTGGCGCTGACTACAAACGCCTCCAGCCTTGCCCCGCTGGCGGGCGACCTGAAGAAAGCCGGTCTGCATCGCGTCAACGTCAGCCTCGATTCCCTCGATCCGGATGTTTTCTCGACGCTGACTCGCGGCGGAACGCTCGGAAACGTACTGGAAGGCGTGGATGCGGCCCTGGACAACGGACTTGGGCCAATCAAGTTTAATACCGTGGTCATCAGGGGATACAACCATACGCAAGTCGCCGAAATGGCCCGCTGGGCGATCCGGCGGGGATGCGTCATCCGGTTCCTCGAACTGATGCCAATCGGATGCGCCAAATCAATGTTCGACGACCTGTTTGTCCCCGCAGACGAGATCAAGGAGCAACTTGCCCGGGCCTTCGAGTTGAAAGCTCAACCCTATAGCCCTGGAGCGAGCACGAGATATTTCGAGGCCTCCGCAGGCGACCGAGCCGATGGGCTGGTGGGGCTCATCAGCGGGCAGAGCGAACCGTTCTGCTCGAGTTGCAGGCGCCTGCGCCTGACGTGCAGCGGTAAGTTAATCGCGTGTCTCGCCCGCGGAGAGG
Source organism: uncultured Planctomycetaceae bacterium (assembly GCA_964607575.1). Lineage (GTDB taxonomy): Bacteria > Planctomycetota > Phycisphaerae > SM23-33 > SM23-33 > BS750m-G57. The sequence continues at coordinate 23,140 of CAZSLS010000005.1, forward strand.
GGCCCGATATCCGTGCGATGCTCTGCAGCAACTCACCCGCCGACCGGAAAATGCTGACGAAAATCCTCAGCGACGAATTGGCCTCCAAAGCACATCGCGGCGATTTCGATACGACCCATGCGATGGCGGCCATCGGCGGGTAGGCGGACCGAGGAGAATATCTATGAACGAGTCAGAATCGCAAAACGACCCGAAGCTTTCTCACATTTCAGACGGCGGGCGGGCGTCGATGGTCGACGTGGGAGCCAAAGATCCCACCAGGCGAACCGCCGTCGCAGAGGCGTGGGTGGACGTCGGTCCGGAAATCGCCGCCATCCTCCGCACCTCCGGGGCCGTAGCCAAGGGAAACGTCCTTGAGACCGCACGCATTGCGGGGATAATGGGCGCCAAACGAACGCCCGACCTGATCCCGATGTGCCACCCGCTGGCCCTCGAGGTTGTCGATATCGACGCCGAACTCGACGGCGACCGCGTTCGCCTCGTCGCCCGGGCGGTTTGTCACGGAAAAACGGGCGTCGAGATGGAGGCGATGACGGCCGCTTCGATAGCGGCGTTGACGGTTTACGACATGGTGAAGTCGGCGGGCAAGGGCGTTGTAATAGGCCCGGTCAGGCTGCTGGAAAAATGCGGTGGTAAGTCGGGCCACTGGCTCCGAGCGGAGAATGGCAATGGGAACGGTTAAGGCGATCTGCATAAGCGACAACAAGGGCGAGCAGAAGAAGCCCGTCGAATCGGCGATCTTCCGCGCCGATTACGGTATCGAAGCCGACGCTCACGCGGGCGATTGGCACCGCCAGGTGAGTCTGCTGCTGGACAGCGATATCGAATCGATTCGCGCCAAGGGGCTCGACGACCTTGCTGACGGCGACTTCGCCGAAAACGTGATTCTCTCCGGCGTGGATATCAACTCGTGCGGTTTGGGGACCAGGCTGCGACTTGGCGACGATGTGGTCCTGTCGATCTCGCAGATCGGTAAGGTCTGCCACACCCGCTGCCGGATATTCTACCTCGCCGGCGACTGCATCATGCCCCGCTTGGGGATCTTCGCCCGGGTCGATACCGGTGGGGCGATCCGACCCGGCGATCGGGCCGAACTCTTCGATATCGTCCCGCGCGACCTGCTCCAGGCGGTCGTGCTGACGATTAGCGACCGCTGCTCGCGGGGCCAGGCCGAGGACACCGCCGGACCGGCCGTCGCAAAGATACTGACCGAATCGCTCGGCGCAAATATCTACCGCACAGAGATTCTGCCCGATGAAAAAGACGCTATCGCCGCACGCCTGAAGCACTACAGCGACGGGCACTCGATCGATCTGGTGCTTGCCGTCGGCGGGACGGGTTTCTCGCCCCGCGACGTGACCCCCGAAGCCGCACGCGAAGTTATCGATCGCCTCACCCCCGGTCTGGACGAGGCGATGCGAACCGCTTCGATGGCGAAAACGCCCCATGCGATGCTCTCGCGCGCAGTGTCGGGAATTGCAGGATCCACCCTGATCGTCACACTACCGGGCTCCGAGCGCGCCGCGAGCGAGAATCTCCAGGCCCTCCTTCCCGCTCTGGGGCACGGGCTGGCGAAACTTCGCGGAGACCCCGCCGATTGCGGGCGCCCGCAACACGGGGAGCAAACCGATGGCTGACCACCTGCCGATACTCGGGATTTGCGGTTGGAGCGGTTCGGGAAAAACGACTCTCATCGAGCAGATTGTCCCCGATCTGCTCGCCGGCGGGCTCAAGATTGCGATCCTCAAGCACGACGCCCACGGTCTGGACGTCGACCGCCCGGGAAAGGACAGCGACAGATTCTTCAACACCGGAGCCGACGTGCTCGCCCACGGGCCCGATCAGACATTCTTCCGAGCCCACCACGACGGCGCCGAACTGACCGATTTGCTTGCTCCACTTGCCGCCAGATATGATCTCGTACTCGTCGAAGGGCACAAGCGCAGCGATATCCCGAAGGTATGGCTGCTCGCTGACGACGGCGCCGCACCGCCCGCCGAGACCGACGAACCGCTGATCGTACTCTCGCGAAACGCCGACCGCCCCGCCGCGGTCAAACCGCTAATAGAAGAATTCCTGACCGATCGCCTCGCCGCCGAGCCGCTGTATGGCTGCGTGCTGATTGGGGGCAAGTCCGCACGGATGGGACGCCCCAAGCACCTGATCGAAACCGGCGGGCGGACGTGGTTGGCCCGAACAATTGAATACTTCGAGCAGACAACTTCGACGGTAGTAATCTCCGGCGCCGGCGATGTGCCGGATGATCTGGACGCTTACCTCCAACTGCCCGACGCCGCCGACGCTCGCGGACCGATGTCCGGACTGCTGTCGATGATGCGCTGGGCGCCGAGAACATCATGGCTGGTCGCCGCCTGCGACATGCCCGACCTGACGGGCGAAGCGTTTACATGGTTAGCATCCACTCGCACGCCGGGCAAGTGGGCGACTATGCCCAAAGTTGGCGCCAAAGGCGTAGAACCGCTGCTTGCGTATTACAATTTCCGTTTCCGCACTCTGCTGGAGACCCAGGCCGCCGCGGACAACTACCGCCTGAACGATCTGGCCAACAACCCCGAAGTCACAACCCCGCCCGTCCCGCCGGAACTCGCCGCGGCTTGGCGGAACGCAAACTCACCCCAGGATCTTTGATGGAGGCCCCCAAGCGCGAAAGTACCTCTTTAGGTATACCCGTACTTATTACGATGCCGCCGCAACAGTCCCGTTGGTCGAGCCCATTGGTGTATGGAAAGCAAACCACAGGCAACTGACGAAGCCCTTATGGCCCGGTTCACCGTTGAACTGGATTCACAGGCGTTCGACCTGATCGTCGCCCGGTATATCCATCCGGGTCTGGCGGTGGCGAGGCAGTACCTTCAGGATTCATCCCTGGCTGAGGACGCCGTGCAGACCGCGATGCTGCGGGTGATCAAGCAGCGCCACAAGTACCAGCCGTTTCGCCCCTTCGCCAACTGGTTTTACACGATCCTTCGCAATACCTGCCGGGATATGCTACGTCACCAGTCGCACCAGGCCCGGCTCATACGTGACGTTGCTACTACCCAGGCTTACCGGACGCACTACGGGCCCAGCGGGGAACTGGAAACCCGGGACCTTCTGGGGACCCTGCCGAAGACTTCGCGGGCAGTATTGGAACTGAGAATCCTCCATGGGCTGGCGTTCAGAGATATAGCTGCGGCTTTGGGCATTTCTCATGAGGCTGCCAAGAAGCGGGCACAGCGGGGCTTACGACTGCTTCGTGAGGGCCATTCGCATCGAACCGATCTGGAAAATGGGAAAAATCTTGGCACTGATGTCCCCAGAAGGGTGTCAGAAACGTAGTCGACTGCGGTAGAGAGAAACATGGACGATCATCCTGAAAACAATCTGGAATGCTCCGACATCCAGGACGACCTGGAAATGCTGGTTCTGGGAGAACTGCCCTCCGACCGCCAACTGTTCATCGAGGATCATCTGGCGGTCTGCGACTACTGTCGGGGAATCGAGCAGGACTACCGCATGTTCCTGCACGAGATCATGCATTCCGCCCCCATCGAAACATCCGGTGCTTCACTTGCCGCATCCATCCAATCGGCGGTGCGGACCGAGATCGCAACACAGGAAAACCGGGGGTTCCGGCGCCGGACGGTTCTGACCGTCGCCTCGGTTGCGGCCGTGCTGCTGTTTGGGATGGTGGGATTCCATGCGTACCAACACAACCGGACCAAAGCCCCGGCTGCCGATGAGATCGTCGCCCGAAAATCGCCTGTCACGATTGAGAAATGGCGATACCATGACCAGACCGCACAGAGCGATGCGCCGGGTGAAATCCCCGTTGTGCGGGGCAATGTTTTTTACAGTCTCCAGCAGGGGTCGGAAAGATCGCAGATTCACGCGATAGACATTCAGAGCGGAAAGCTGCTGTGGATGTCTCGACCTAAGAACATCGGTTTCCTGGCCGCCGATGACAGTCGGGCGTTTGGATTGGCGCGACAGGATCCCCGCCGTCTGTCGCTGGTAGCCATGGACGCCGCGACGGGTGATACTGCATGGCGATACACACAGGAAAGCCCCAACCGTCTGGAAGCCCCTTATCACCCCAGGCCCCTGGCGAACGGGACTCTGTCCTGGATTGTAAACTCCCAACTGCACGTCCTGGACTCTGCAACGGGCAAGCCCATCTGGGTCAGACCAATCCCCAACGCCGGCGCCCTGTCTGGCGTGCTGGTCAACGGTCCGGATCTTTACATCGCCACAGCAAACGTGCTGCACTGTCTTGACGCTCAAAGCGGGGATGAGCTGTGGACCAAGACGCTCGATCGGAACGCATCGAGCTACAAACGTCCGATCATGGCATTGGCGGAGCAGGAGATATACATCGTGCGCCAGCGCCTCAGGCGCCCTCCTCAGGTGCTGTGTATTGACCTGGAACGTCGGAAGGTGCTCTGGAAGAAGACCGTTGGGAGCCTGCCGCAATCGATCCTGGCGACCGAACAAGGTGTTTTCCTGCGCAGCGGCCGGATCCTGGCGCTGAGTCGGGAAAACGGGCGCCAGATATGGAGCTATCCCACCGCAGGGTGCGGGCCGATGACACTTCGGGACAGGCAAATCCATTTCGTCAGCGCCGTTCAGGACGGGCAGGTCATCGCACTGGATCAAAGCACGGGGCGCGAGATGTGGCACATCGGGGGGCTCCGCTCCTGCAGTTCATTCACCCTTATCGGGGACACCGGCTACATCCAGACCAACGACGGCGCCGTCCGGGCGATCTCTCTGGCGATCCCGGGCCAATCCTGATTTCACACTTTTTTCTGTACCTAATGTCCCCTAACCCCCGCGGGGGGAGTACTACCTTTGTTGCGTTGTAGGGCTGATGATTTCAGGGATCGTGCTTTCTTCCACCCGGTGAATGAAGCCACCATCGAATTCAACGCCTGCAGGAAAGGATAACCAATGAAACGGTTCGGGCATATTGCGATTATTGTCAGTGTGGCTGCATGTTGTATGGTGGGGTGCGGCAGGGAGAATCCCGAGGACAAGCCACTGGTGTTCTACGTGGGCGGTACGATGCAGCCGGCGATGGTTGAACTGACAAAGATATACGAAGCCAAAACTGGGCAGAAGATCGAGATCGACAAGTCTGGTTCGGGCGTGCTGCTGAATCGCATTCGTATGGACAAAGCCGCCGACGTCTTCATCTGCCACGATCCGTTCATGGAAGAACTGATGGAAGGCAAGAAGGGGCAACTCGGCGTCGATGCCTGGACGGTCTCGCAGATCACGCCGGTGATCGTTGTTCAGAAGGACAATCCCAGCGGTATCAAGGGTATCGGCGACCTGGCGGGCGAGGGGGTCAAGGTGGCCGTAACAGACCTAGATTACTCTACTTGTGGACATATGCTGGCGACGATGTTTGCCAAGGCCGGCGTCGAGATCATCCAGAACGACAAGCGGGTGTTCCTGCGAAAAGACAGAGTCGAGAAAGACATAGTCACCTACCGATCCGGCAGCAGGACGGCCGACACGGTCAAGAACCGCAAGTTCGATGCTGCCATCGTCTGGAACGCCGTGGCGCACCTTCGCGGAGATGCGGTAGAAGTGGTCTCGATCGGCAAGTGCCTGCCCGTCCCCGGTGTCGATACGATCACCAGCGCCACCGAAAAGGTGCGGGATATCGGGCGGATCCGCGTCACCATCGCCACCCTCACCTGCTCCAAGAGACCCGAGGCGGCCAGAAAGTTCGCCGAATTCGTAGCCTCCGAGGAAGCACAGAAAACGTTCAAGGAATTCGGGTTTACGGATGTCGGCGGCGCGGTCAAAGAGTACGAAAACGGGAAGAAGATCACGCACTAAACAGCACCGGTCGGGGGTCTTGAATAGATCGGGACGAGAGTCCGGAATGAAAGGGAAGAGATCATGAACAGACCTGCTGCAATGTTGACTGTGCTTGTGCTATGCGGATCAGCCCTGCTGACGGCCCCTGGCTGCGATAAGAGTTCGGAGGATTCAGAGGCCGACAACGGATTGCTGAAAGTCGAGGCTACTTACGTCGGGTCGCGCAAGTGCCGCAGTTGCCACGAAACACAGTACGCTGGATGGACTTACAGCGGACACGCCCGCGTGATCCAGTCAGCAAAAGGTCGCCCCTGGATCGTCCACGGGGACTTCACGCAACCGGTATATGCCAACAATGAGATGGAGAAGATCGACTTCAAACTCGAGGACGTCCGGTACATTCACGGGGTCAACTGGAAGCAGCGATACATCGACAAAGACTGGCGTATTCGCAAAGTAATGTGGAATTACGATGACAAGAAGTGGCACCCCTATCACCAATCTGACTGGAAGGATCGCGACTGGCGGAAGCTCTGCGCGCGGTGCCACACTGTCGGCTACGATCCGGATAATCACTCGTTCAAGGAGATGGGCATTGGGTGTGAATCATGCCACGGACCGGGATCGAGGCACGTCAAGGCTCCGGATGTCCTGAAGAACACGCACATCCGCAACCCCGCCAAGATGTCACATGACGCTGCAGCGGCTGTCTGTGGGGCGTGTCACGTCCGAGGAAAGAAACGCCCCGGGTACGCGGCGGCATTCCCGGTCGGTCTCGAACCGGGAATGACTCTCAACCCGTCGCACTATCCCCAGATACCGCCCACCGACAAGCACTGGTGGCCTAACGGGGCAGCTAAAGGCCATCACCAGCAGTTCATCGAGTGGGAGCAGTCCGGACACCGGCGGGCCGGTCTGTCGTGCAGGCATTGCCACACACCGCACAAATCGTCCAGGCGGACCTCGACCCGGGCTGCACGTAACCGCCTCTGCATCAATTGTCATACGGGAGTCTCCACCGACCCGATTAGAGGCCACGCCCCGCTGGCCGGCGCACCGCAGCACTTCAACTGCATTGGGTGTCATTATCCCAAGATCGCCAAGAGCGCTACTTCCGGTGACATCACGTCACACCGCGGGTACATCCCGCCGTCGGAAACTATCAAGTACGCCAAAGAAGGCAAGATCCAGCCGAACTCCTGCAACGCCTGCCACGCACACGCAGACCAGACCAAACCGAAGAACAAGCCCGAATACTTGCAGAAGTCCATCGACGATGCCCGCAAGAAGCTGACTCCTATAGCGACAATGCGTTGAAGCGGGACATCCGACCTGCGGGATGGTAGGATTAGCCGCAGAGTAACCGGAGACCCGAAGGTATGAAGGTGATAATTGCGGCGATGGTGGGGGTGTTGGGGTGTGCGGCGATTACGGCGAATGCGGCGGACCGCGGTAGGGATTACTTCAAGCTCCCTAAATTTTCCGCTACGGGTGTTGATGCGCCCCGCAAACCGGCAAAGGGCAGGACTGCGGTAGTCGTTACCTTCGATAGCAAACCGTACACGATGGTCTTCAAGCTCCCGTGGGTGGCGGGGTATGTTACGCCCGAAGGCGTGATCTGCGCCCAAGGGTACTCCGAGACGTTCGATAAGAAACGCTGCAACGGTTGTGCGGAGATTTGTCAGGATACTCAATCTCGCTACGCTCGAATGTGGATCGAACATCAGTCGGCGGGACGGATCGTCGTTCGCACGCGAGGGGCGCTGTGCGACCGCGACGGTAAGATCGCGCATCGCGATATCGACAGCAAGAGCCCATACGGAAAGGGCGACTGGGCCGACGAGTGGTTCAGGATCTATCCAGATGGTACATGCACGCGAACGGTCACGATATACACCGGTATGGCGCCGAAGGCGGCGGCGTCATGGGGGCGGAAAGGGCATCCGTTTGAATGTCAGGAAACCATAATTCAGAGCAATACCGGGCGGGCTCCGACCGAGGATATCGATGTCACAGCGCTGACGCTGATAACCATGGACGGACGGATAAAGAGCGTCGCGTTCAAACCGTATCCCCAGGCCGGTCAGTTGCTTAAAGGCGCCAACATACAGATTGTGAATCTCAAGTCATGTCACAAACCGTTCACAATTGTCCAGGACGATGACGTGACGATATCGCCTTACTACGGCCCGGATATAGACCGCGAGCATATCGATAAGCGGGTGTTTGTCGGCTGGCCCAGAGGGGCCAAATGGGGTAAGGGTTACACCGTGGCACTGAGTCATGTCGTTGACTGGAAGTTCCACAAGCGAACTGAAAACACGCTGATCCGGACGTATCTGCTGGGGATGACTGCGGCGGTGACGAAGAGCGGGCAGGCGGGCGAAATACTGCCGATCGCCAGGGCGTGGTTGAAGGCTCCGGAGTTGAAGATCGCATCGAAAGGGTACAAATCGCTTGGATTCGACAGGACCGAAAAGGCCTGGATAATCGAGAAAACTCATCCGGGGGCATCGCTGCTGACGGTCGAGATCGCAGCGACCAAAGATCGTCCGGTTGTCAATCCGTGCATCGTCATCAGGAATTGCAATCGCCCGGTTGTGAGTTTTCAGCAGGGTGGGGGGCTGCGAACCGGGTTCGAGAAACGAAAAGGACGCACGGACCTGGTGATCTGGCGGCGGATGAGTTCAACCGAGCCGGTTCGATTTTCGATCAAGTTTGGAAGCTCTCGTGTTCGGTCCGCGAGATGATCTCGTCCTGGAGTTCCTTGCCCACGTCGACGAAGTAGTCGCTGTATCCGGCTACTCGAACGATCAGATCCTTGTGGTCCTGGGGGTTTTCCTGTGCCTGTCGCAACGTTTCGGCGTCGACCACGTTGAACTGCAGGTGGTGCCCGTCGAGATCGAAGTACGATCTGGTCAGGTGTCCGAGGTGCAGGTATGCGTCGCCGGCGAGAACCTGCGGGGTGAACTTGAGGTTCAGCAGTGTTCCGCCCGTGCGGACCTGGTCGATGCGGGCGGCGGATTTCAGCACCGCCGTCGGACCGTGCAAATCGGCGCCCTGGGTGGGCGAAATCCCTTCCGAGACCGCTGCGCCGGCCTTGCGACCGTTGGGCAAGGCGCCGGTAACCTGCCCGAAGTATATGTGAACTGTGGTCGGCAGGAGGTTCACGCGGTAGAAGCCTCCCTTGGTGTTGGGGCGACCGTTGACGACGTCGTAGTACGCATTGAACACCCGCTCGGCAAGTTCGTCGGCGTAATCGTCATCGTTTCCGTAGACCGGAGTCCTGCTCGCCAGCATCAGCCTGAGGTTTTCGCTACCCTCAAAATTGCTGTCCATCGCCGCGACCAGATCGCCCATCGAGACATTCTGCTCGTCGAACACGTGAAACTTCACAGCCGACAACGCGTCGGTCAGCGTCCCGAGCCCGACTCCCTGGATATACGTCGGGTTGTACCTCGCTCCGCCATTGTGATAGTCGGTGGCGGTCTCGACGCAATCGTTCATCACGACAGACATGAACGGCGCGGGCATGCTCGTGGCGAATAATCGCTCGATGGCGTTATTGCCCTCGATCTTCAGGTCCACGAAATGCTTCAACTGCGTTTGATACGCCTCGAAGAACCGATCGAACGATTCGAAGCTTCGCGGATCTCCGGTCCGCGGTCCGATTTGCTTTCCGCCGGCGGGATCGACCCCGTCATGCCAGAGTAGTTCGAGTATCTTCGGCCAGTTCATGTACCCGGTAAGCGTGCAGCTTTCCTTACCGAACGCGCTGACAGTCACGCATCCGCTCGGTCCGCCCTGGCGTGCGTCGGCGAGAGTTTTGCCCGCGTTCATCAGTTCCCGGACGATCAGGTCCATATTGAACATGGACGGTTGACCGAGCCCGGTGCGGACAATCTTACAGGCTCGCTGCACGAACTCCTCGGGGTTTTGACGGCTCAACTGGATACACGCCGAGGGCTGGATCAACTGCATCTCTTCGACGACATCGAGTATCAGGTAAGAGACATCGTTGACCGCGTCGTCGCCGTCTGCGTTAAGTCCGCCGACGTTGATCAGTGCGAAATCCTGGTACGTACCGCTCTGTTCCTCGGTCACGCCGACTTTCGGCGGTGCGGGCTGGTTGTTGAACTTGATCCAGAAACACTCCAGCAGTTCTCTGGCGTCATCGGGGGTGAGTGTTCCGTCCTGGATCTGGCGCTGATAAAACGGGTTGAGATGCTGGTCGAGGCGCCCGGGGTTGAACGAGTCCCACGTGTTCAGTTCGGTAATCACGCCAAGATGCACGAACCAGTAGCTCTGCAATGCCTCCTGGACCGTCCGTGGCGCGCCCGCCGGTACGTGGCGGCAAACTTCGGCGATCTGTTCGAGTTCGCTCTTGCGGACCGGGTCGGACTCGTCGCGGGCGAGTTCTTCGGCCAGGTCGGCGTGACGATTGGCAAGGAGTATCACCGCATCGATACATATCGCCATCGCCTTGAGTTCTTCGCGCTTGTCGGACGCGCGGGGATCGTCAGATGAGTCCAGGGCCTCGAGGTGTTCGGTGATTCGGACCTTGATGTCGCCCAAGCCCTGGTGATAGATCTTGTCGTCGAGGATGGCGTGTCCCGGCGCCCGCTGCTCCATAAACTCGGTGAACACGCCGGCGTCGAATGCATCGTGCCACGCCGGGCTCATCGCGGCGAATATCTTCTCGCGGAGCGTCCTTCCCGACCAGAACGGGATGATTCGTTCCTGGAAGGTTTTCCGGACATCGTCGCTGACGACAAACGGCGTGCGTTGGCGGTCGGTGATGATGTCCAGATCTTCGAGGCTGTGGCAGCAAAGTTCGGGGTAGGTGGGTGTGGCTTTGGGGCTCGAGCCCCGCTCTCCGACTATCAACTCGCCATCGTTTATGCAGATCGACCTGTGTTTCACTACATATTCAAGCGCCAAGGCCCGTGCTACCGGTAGTGAAACTGCATCGGCGCCTCCGCCGGCGTAGAAGTCGGTGATCAGTTCAGCCCGCTCGGAACATATTGAGGGGGCTGCATTTACGCTCTGACTGCGCAGTCTCTGAATTCGTTCATTCATGCTGTTAAAACCTGTTGAATATCGCTGGAGTTCATTATAGCCCCCCCGAACCACCGTATCAATCCGACTTGCGTACATTCCCCGCTCTCCGTAGAATGCCCGTTGACCATACTCGAAGTTAACGATACTGATATGACCGGATTCAACAGACAGCTGACAAATGCGTTGTTGCTGATGGGGCTTGCGCCGACGGCGATGTTCCTCTGCGCATGCACGCCGAGCACCCCGATGCGCCTCGGGCGAACGGTCATTCCGCTATCTCAGAATATCGCCCTCGACATCGACGCCAACCGGGACGGTTACACCGGCCGCGTGGCGATAGAACTCGACGTGCGATTGTATACCGATACTATCGGCTTCCACGCCAGCGAGATAGATCTCGAATCGGTGGTGCTCGACGGTCCCGATGGTTCGATCCCGCTGGATTGCACCGTCGGTCGCAAGGGGCTCGTAACCGCCCGGGCTCCGGGGCCGCTGAAACCGGGGCGATACACGTTGAAGATCGAATTCGCCAAGGAGTTCAACCGCAAGGGCATGTCGATATACAAGACCGAGCACGCCGGCGAGGCGTATGTTTTCACACAGTTCGAGCCGGAACTCGCCAGGGCGGCGTTTCCGTGCTGGGACGATCCGGGCTTCAAGATCCACTGGCGAATGACGCTGAAAGTGCCCGGGGATCACATGGCGGTCTCGAACACCCCGCCCCAGCGGGTGACCACAACGCCGGAGAGCAAGACGATTCGATTCATGCGGACCAGGCCAATGCCCTCCTACCTCCTGGCGGTGGCTACCGGACCGCTGGAAGCTCTGGACGTCGAGGGCATGTCCGTACCCGGTCGGATTATCACCGCTCGCGGACAGAAGCATCTAGCCGAGACGGCGCGCAAGATAAGCCCTCCGCTGCTGAAGACGCTGGAAGATTACTTCGAGTGTCCATACCCCTACGCGAAGCTCGACCAGATTGCAGTTCCCGAGTTCACGTGGGGTGCGATGGAGAACGTCGGGGCCATCACCTACCGCGACTCTATCCTGCTCAAGGACCCCAAGACGACCGCCGCCGCCCAGCGCCTCAGGCAGGCTCGGATCGTCGCCCACGAAATGGCGCACATGTGGTTCGGTAATCTCGTCACGCCGAAATGGTGGGACGACCTGTGGCTTAACGAGTCGTTCGCGTCCTGGATGGCGCTCAAGGTGGTCCGGAAGGTGCATCCGGAGTTCGATCAGGCCAATAGCGACATCGGTTCTAGGGAGTGGGCGATGAGAGCCGATTCGGCGGCTTCGACGCGCCCGATTCGCCGCGAGGTACGCGCCGACGAGAACATGACCAGACTGTTCAATGCAATCGCCTACAGCAAGGGGATGGCAATCCTGACCATGGTCGAAGACTGGCTGGGCGAAGAGAACTTCCGAAAGGGGATGATCCACTACATGAACCAGCATCGCTGGGGCAACGCTGACGCATTCGACCTGGCGGTGGCCCTGGGGCACGTCGACGACAGCGACATCAACGCGATCGTGAAAGACTTCATCACCCTCCCCGGCGTGCCCTTGGTGAAAGTGGAGTTCGTCGACGAGGACACGGTGCGATTGACGCAGAGTCGATACAGACTCTGCGGTGAGACCGGCGGCGGGGTTGGGCGGGCGTGGAATATTCCCGTGATACTCAGGTACTCCGACGGGCGGAAGGAGTATACGCAAAGGGTCCTGATGACCGGCTCGGTGTTGACCGTCAAACTCAAGACCGCAATCCTGCGAAAAGTCGATGGATGGCTTTATCCCAATGCCGATGAGAAGGGGTATTACCGCTGGGCGCTGGAGGGAGGCGAACTGACGAGGCTGGCGAAAATCGTGCGGGCGAAGTTTGATACTCGCCGCAAGCTGGGCTTCCTGGGCAACGTATCGGCCTTGTTCTACGCCGGCGACATACCGGCCGACGAGTTCCTGACGATCGTCGGATCGTTCAACCTCGATCCGGACCCTGAAGTTGTCGCCAAAGTCGTCGAACTGCTCGACCGGACGCACGCGAACTTCATCACCGCCGACCTTGGCGACAAATACGCCGCCTATCTGCGGGCAGTGCTGGGTAAGTCGCTTCGGAAGATCGGTCCGGTCCGGGGCAAGGCTGAATCGGTCCACACCGCCTCGCTGAGGGCCAGTCTGACAGGCCTCCTTGGCGAGAAGGGCGGGGACGCCGACCTTATGAAACTCGCCCGGACCCAAGCCGCCAAATACGTCAGGAATCCGCGGTCGGTCGATCCGAACCTGGCTGAAACTTTCCTGAAACTCACAGCCATAACCGGTTCGAGCGACCTGTTCGACAAATACGCCCGGAAATTCGAGACCGCCAAGGACCCCACCGAGCGGGCGAATTACCTCGAGGCGCTGTCGAACTTCCGAGATCCCCAACTCATGGACAAGGCCCTGGATTACGCGATGAACGGTCCGGTGAAACCAAACCGAGTGTACAAGATCATCTTCGGCCAGGCGTGGGACGAAGCCACTCGCCGAAAGCTCTTCGACTGGGTGGTCGCCAACTACGACGCCATAAAGAAGAGAGTACCCCCCCGGGCCATGCCGTACTACCCACGGATCGCCGATGGGCGCTCGCCCGAACTCCTGGAAGAGGCGCGCAGATTCTTCCTCGCCGACAAGCATCACGCCGACGAGATGAAAGAGGAACTCCGGGAAGTAACCGACTCGGTAAATCTCCGCATCAGGCTCAACAAGAAGCAGCGCAACAACATTATCAGATTCCTCGACAGATTCCATCAGAGCGATCCCAAGGACGGGACCTGATCGCAAAGATCAGACAATCCACCGTACCGGCCATAAGGGCAGTCCGCCTGCCACTATGATACCTGAACGCCTGCTGACGCCGATCCGCCCGATCAATCTAAGGTCCTCCATTTCCATCAGTTAGCTCCTATCCCGCAGTCTGGCATGCTCTTTGCATTTTAGAATAGTGGCCAAAATGAACTAAGTTGCAAACGTTTGCTGGATTACATGACAGAACCAAGAGCGAAAGCAGAAGGAGTAGAGTTATGTTTCTGGTGAAAAGACAAAATGGAAGACGCAACCGTCTGGGACTTCTCGATGCCCCGATGGACAACATGTTCAGTCGCCTTCTTGACGAATGGCCGCTGACTCAGCGGTGTCTTCACACGGTAGCGCCCGCGATCGATCTGATGGAAGTTGATGACAACTTCAGCGTTCGCGCCGAACTGCCCGGCCTGACGGATGAAGATATCGAACTGTCGGTTCTGGACGACGTCCTGACCATCAGTGGCGAAAAGAAGATCGAGAAGCCAACTGAGGCAAAGTACCACCATGCCGAGGGACAATCCGGGAAGTTCAGGCGGGAGATCCGCCTCCCTGCACCGGTCGATACAGACAAAGTCGTTGCCGGCTTCACCAACGGTGTACTTACCGTAACACTGCCCAAGAGCGACAAGGCCAAGGCCAGGACGATCAAGATAGACAAGTAGCCTCGTGCAGGTTCCACAGGGCGTTCTACTGAAACGCATATACAGCAATCCGACCGCGGGAAGCAGCCTGCGGGGCGGATTGCTGCTTTTTTCAGGGGCAAGGCCTTTTCGTCACGTGGCTCGCTCGCCGGAGTTTGCGGTGTCGGTGATCGGGCCTCTGAGGAGTTGGTCCAGGGCATCTCGCGCCGCGGTTGGGTTGCCGGCCTCCATTGCATCGGCCGATCGCATGAGAATGTCAGCCTGACGCGTGGTGAAGGCTCGCGGCAGCTTCGGGTCGAAACCGCCCAGTCCTGTCGCCGTAACGATAGCGTCTTTGAGTTCCTCAAGTCCCCGCCCGGTCATGGCGGAAATTTCGATTCGCTCGCCCGATCCCTCGTCAGCCGCCCGATCGCACTTGGTTATCACCGACAGGAGTTTGGGGCGCCCCGAACTCAGGTCCAACCATCCGGGGGAATCCGCGTCGGCGGCGGGATCGAGCAGGATTACGATATCGGCCTCCAGCGCGCAGTGTCGAGCCCTTCGCACCGCTTCGGAGTCGATACCTTCGGGGGCATCCCAGAGCCCGGCGGTATCGGTAAGCCAGATCGGAACGCCGTTGATTACCGCCGGTTCGCGGACCCAGTCGCGCGTGGTGCCCGCGGTCTGGTGTACGATGCTGACCTCTCGCCCGACAAGAGCATTAGCCAGAGTACTCTTGCCCGCATTCGGCGGACCGGCAAGTACAACTTCAGCCGGGACCAGCAGCTTGCGGATTTCTTTCAGCCCGTCGGCCGCCGCGCGAAGCCGATCGGACCCGGGGGGTTCACCGGCGGCGGTAAGCGCGCTCAAGCCACCGGACCACTGGCTGCTCAACGCCACCACCGCCAACGCGCTTCGAGCCTCAGGAAGAACGGTCAGGAGTTCGGATCCAATCGACGGGTTATTCCAATCGGCGTGCGCGGCGTCCAGAGTCCCGTCGGGATCGACATTGCAGTCGTGTGGTTGGACGCCGAGACTCGCCAGCAGTTCCAGCGATCTTCGGGCGATATGCGGTCCGCCGTGGATGTTGATTTCGATACCGCGTAGCGTTCTGCAGACGATGACCTTGTCCAGCGCGGCGGCGGTCCGGTCGGCGGCGAGATATCCCAATTGCAGCGCGTTGCGGGGGGCATCAATGTGATCGCCGATCGGCCTGAATACGGCGGCGAGAATCTCTTCCGCCCGTGGGCCAATGAGTGTGATTACCGCGATTCCCCCGCGCCCGGGTGCGGTGCAAAGGGCCGCAGTTGTCGGCTCTGGAGTCACTTCGCTGGCCTCGACATTGAAAAACTACTTCAGCATGAACTTGTAGTACGCAATGGCCACACCGCGCAGAACAAGATCGTCCACGACGGCCTGGGCCAATTCAGATTCGTTGACGTCCGGGCAGATTACGCGGGCATCGCCGCCGGTGAGGATCACGACGGGCCAACTGCCCATTTCGGTGGCGTATGTTTCGATCAGTTCACGCAATGCCCCGCGAGCGCCTCGCACGAGTCCGCCGATTATGGCCTGGGCGGTATCCTGTCCGTAGATCCAATCCGGTTCTGCGACCTGCACTTCGGGCAGTTGGGCTGTCTGCGACGCCAGGGCCTTGGCGCCCATGCGCAGACCAGGCAGGATCGCCCCGCCCTGGAACAGACCCTCTGAGTCCACGCAGTCGATCGTGATTGCCGACCCGAAGTCCGCAACCACGCACGCGACGCCCAAATGGTCGTATGCCGCCGCGGCCGCACATAGTCGGTCAGCCCCGATTCCCGCCGGGTGCGGCACGCTGGTTTCAATCGGAAGAGGCAGGTCGCGCCCGATAACCAGCACGTCCTGTTCGATAGCCTTGGCGGCTGCTGCTTCCAGGGCTTCCAGACCCTCAGGATTGACCGAAGACGCCGCCACCGTTCCGCTACCACCCATCTCGCCCCAGACCGCCGCCAGACCATCGCCCAGACCGGACAGATCGTCATTGTCGAAGCTTGCTCGCGCGCTGCTGTCGGATCCATGAATGCAGGCTATCTGCACACTCGAATTGCCGATATCACACGCCAGTACGTTCGGTATCTTCCGGGCTTCGTCAGTCATCATTGTCCGGTTCCGGTGGGTCAAATGTTTTCGAGACGCCCAAGGGCGGTTTGGACGGTTTCCCCCCTGTTTCGAGTTCGATACTCTCGGTGATCTTCCGCCAGATCACTTCGCCAAGGGCTTCGAGTCCCTTGCCCGTTACAGCGCTGATGGGAACGACCGGCGCGGCGACGGCCTCGCTGAACTCCGCCAGACGTTCATCGCTTCCGGTAAGGTCCATCTTGTTGGCGACGACTATTTCCGGTTTGGCGGCAAGGGCGGGCGAGTATTGTTCGAGTTCGCCCCTGATGGCGTGGTAGTTGGCGACCGGATCGCCGGTCAGCGGACAGATGTCAACCATATGCACGAGTACTCGCGTACGTTCGATGTGCCGCAGGAATGCATCTCCCAGACCCGCCCCCTCGTGGGCGCCTTCGATTATACCGGGTATATCGGCCAGCACGAACCGCCGGAACCTGGACAGTTCAACAATACCCAGACACGGATGCAGGGTAGTGAAGGGGTATGCGGCGATTTTCGGTCTGGCGGCCGATACTCGCGAGGTCAGGGTGCTCTTGCCCGCATTGGGCAGTCCGAGGAGTCCGGCGTCGGCGATCAACTTGAGTTCCAGGTGCAGTTTCCTCTCCTGCCCCTCCTCGCCGGGCTCCCACTGGCGCGGGGCCTGGTTTGTGGCGGATTTGAAACGCGAGTTGCCCCTTCCTCCCTTACCGCCATGAGCTACGCAGACCTGCTCGCCGGGATCGGAAAGATCCTTGAGGGTGATCCCTTTCTCGGCGTCGTAGATTATCGTACCCGGAGGTACGCGCACTACCACGTCGGCGCCACCTCGCCCGTGCTTGTTTTTCCCTTCGCCGGGCCTCCCGTTTTCCGCCGACCAGTGATGGTGCCCGGCGAGGTGCTGGAGCGTGTTGTACGAGTCGTCGGCCTGGATGAAGACGTTTCCGCCCTTGCCCCCGTCTCCACCCGCAGGTCCGCCCTTGGGGATGTACTTCTCACGCCTGAACGCCATACACCCATTACCGCCATTCCCCGCCGTGACCACTATGTCGGCCTGGTCTACAAACATCGCCTTTGTTACCGGTGCAGAATCCATGTGTGTAACAAAAAGAGGATGACGCCTGGTCGGGCCATCCTCTGGTTATCGGGTTTACCCCTCGGTCCCGGCGTACTACGGACGTCGGACCTGAAGAGGTCGAAGCTCAGGTGACGTCAACGAAACGACCGCGGAACGATACCTTGCCGTCTTTCAGCGCAAAGAGCGTATCGTCGCGTCCGCGCCCGACGTTATGACCGGGCTTAAACGGTGTTCCGACCTGGCGGACGATAATCCCGCCGGTGGTCACCGCCTGCCCGCCAAAGAGTTTGACTCCGCGATACTGTGGGTTGGAATTACGCCCGTTGCGGGTCGAACCTTGTCCCTTCTTGTGTGCCATCTTAATGCTCCCGTCTCGCCGCGTGGTGGCGGTAGTTATTCTTTCAGTATAGATCGAACCCCAAAGGATACCGCCAACTATGGTGGATGTCAAGGGGTGTGGGCTGTGTTTTTCGTCAATAGGCGTCCGGACCCGGCGAGGATATTCTAACGAAGCACCCACTTCTTACCGGTAAACTTCGCTTTTGTGTACGTCCTGTTTCCGCTTTCGCCCTTGATGGAGAAGCTCAGTTGCAGAGATTTGTGGAGGATAATCTTGTAGCTGACCTTAGCCTGCTCGATACCATCAGCATCGGTTTCCGTTGTGGTCACGGGGCGGGGCAACTTCAGTTCCGCCGTCTCACCGCTCAACCCGCCGACGAATATGTCGATCGAGCCAGCCTTGGGGTCAAAGTCGGGCCAGATCGCAACGCTGTCCCTGGCGTTATCCTTACCGTAGAGCAGCTTTCCGCCGACCTGAGTGTGGTCCTTGAGCAGCGGGTTGTTGTGGCGTTTCTTGATAGCGGCATATACGCTCGACAGTAGTCGCCGACCGGAGACTGAGGCCTGTCCCGTATCGGTATACAATATGAACTCGGGGGTGAACCTCTGATCGGCGCCTCGCCCGGTGTCGGGGTTGCGCGACAGATTGGTCACCGTGTATCGCATGTACCAGAAGGTGGAAGATTTCTTCCGCCCGGGCAGGGTAATTGTAATCGGCTGGGGGGCCTTAAAATCAAACCCCAACTCCCAAGTTGTAGGGACTTCGGACGGTTCGGGGGCGGTCATGGCCTGAGGCAGGACCGCGACCAGACCGACCAACAGCGCTGTTGACACCAGAATACGTTTCATTGCTCTAGCTCCCACTTCGCTGCCGCTACGAATCAATTCGTATCACCGGCCCAAGCGAAGACATCAGGAATATAGGTATTCTCACAACGGAAGTCAAGCCTGCTTTTGCGGCGGGGATATGTTGTTCGGTAACGCCCGCTTGCTTTGCAACGCCATGCCGGTAGTATAAGGGGGATGGACCACGCGGAGATACAAGTAGTTCCACGGCGCGGGCGTTCGGCGGCGATCCGATTCCTCGTCGGCGGGACGAGCAACGACCGCCAGGTGCGCGCCGGATCGCAGGCAATGCAGCAGATGGTAACCAAAGCCGGATCGGCTGCATCCAGGCTCTGGTGGGCCCGGGCCGATCGCACAACTCTGGCGGTAGCATTGGTGGTCGAAGGGGCCGGACGCACGTCCATGCTGTTCTTCAGCCCGCCCGACGCGCCGGGAGTGGACCGCCAGTGGCTTGTCCGACTGATCGGTGAAATTTCGCGAGATGCAATCGAAGGCGGCATGTCGCTCGTGCAGGCGCTCATCGAACCCGCCGGCGGCGAGCGGGAGGCGGTCCTGGACGAGAGCGGACTGATACTGCTGGCCGATCTGATTTACATGAACCGCGACCTGCTGAGCAGCCCGCCCAGAGACCGGGACGCCCGCGAGGACCTCGTCTGGCGAAACTACAAACAGTTCACCGAAGTTGAACTGGGTGAGGTGATATCGAAGACCTACGTGGATTCAATGGACTGCCCCGCCCTTCGGGGCGTGCGCGAGATGCCGGATGTTATTGCCGGTCACAAATGCAGCGGGGTATTCTGTCCGGAAGCATGGTGGATTGTCGCCGGGGACGACCAGGCGCCGGCAGGATGCATCCTCGTCAACGACTCGATAAGGGCCCCCAGCGCAGACATAGTCTACATGGGAGTGGTCCCCGAGTCTCGCAGGCAGGGGCTGGCCGCCGCGATGCTCGAACAGGCCGTTGCGGGGGCATCCGAACGGAACTGCGAGAAGATTTCGGTGGCAGTGGATGCAAGGAATGATTATGCCATAAGAGTTTATGAGCAGTCCGGTTTTGTGGAGGTTCACCGCCGCCTGGCGTATGTTGAACTGAGACCGTGCCCCTGAGAGTCGGTCTTGCAAGAATTGTTAACAAGTTGTGGAGAGAAGTTTTTTTTCGCCTCCAACCCGAGGGGTCTGAAGAGCTTGAGCGTTGTGGATAACATAAGGGGCGTATTGCCGTTGACCACCCATCTCTGAGGGCTTAAATTCTTCATGCTTGCCTGAGGCATGCATTGTTCGGCAAGCCAAGTCGGTGTGTCTGAATGGCCGGATTCAAGCGATCGTTGGGACGCTTGTCCAAGTTCGTGGGCGTTTGAAATTTTTGATACGGGCAAAGGGATTACCATGGACACCGCCGCAGGGCAGACATACGCGGAACACACGACGCAGCAGATTTATCAGACGCTGCGCGAAGAAATCGGGACGCGGAAGTTCAACGCCTGGTTTAAGCATGGAACCCGTCTGACTATTGAAGACGGGCACATCAAGCTCGCCGTACCAAATCCATTCGTCGCAAACTGGATCGAAGGTCACTACCGCAACAGCATCGCTCAAGTTGCCGAAACACATACCGGAACGAAACGCCCCGTGATAGTTACGATCGATGCCGCGCTGGCGGGAGAAACCAGACGCACCGAACTGGACGCCCAGGCAGACCTGGTCAACAGATCGGGCAACGGACAACTTCGCCAACCGACCCCGATCAGAAGGTCGCAATCGCTGGGACACAGGCTTGAAGACTTTGTCGTCGGTAAGAGCAACAAGCTTGCGTACTCCGCTGCACTGGCGATGGCCGGTACGAAAACCCCCACGTTCAACCCGCTGTTCGTGCATGGGGCATGCGGTGTGGGCAAAACACATCTGCTCCAGGGAGTCTGCATGCAGGCGGCAAAAATACATCGCCGCGGTCGGCCTCTTACCTGGAAGTACGTGACTTGCGAGCAATTTACAAACGAGTTTATCCAGTCGCTGCGGGCCAAGAACGTAGCCCGGTTCCGCGCACGGTACCGACCACTGGACCTGCTGGCCATCGACGACGTGCATTTCCTGAGCGGTAAGACCGCTACGCAGGATGAGTTCCTCCACACGTTCAACGCAATCGAAACCGCGGGGCGGCGGGTCGTGCTGGCTTCGGACGCACACCCGCACCTGGTGGGGGCATTGAACGAACGACTCGTCAGCCGATTCGTTTCCGGAATGGTCGTAAAAGTCGAATCGCCCGATACCGAAACACGGCAGTCGATACTCCTGCGAAAAGCCAGGCAGATGAAGCTCGGTGTCGATCTCGACGTCCTGGAATACGTTGCCAACCACGTTCACGGATCGGTTCGCGAACTCGAAGGCGCCCTGACCAAACTGGCCGCCCTGTCGGCGCTGGAAGGCGCACCGGTCGGTCTGGAACTCGCCCGCAGTGTCCTGGCCGACCATCTCTCGCGCACTGACGGTGCAATTACTCTCGGTCACATAGAGGCGACGGTTTCCGCATTTTTCGGTATTACTCCAGCCGACATTCATTCCTCCCGCCGCACCCGCACGGTTTCGACCGCCCGGATGATCTGCTTCTTCCTGGCCAGGCGATATACGCAAATGAGCTATCCGGAAATCGCGCGGGCCATGGGGAAGAACCACTCGTCGGCGGTTCTGGGCGTCCAGAGAATGCAGGGAATCCTCGATGTCTCCGGCGAACTGAAATGGACCGGACCGATGGGAGGAAAGTCAATGCTCGCATCGAGACTGCTGGAAGTGCTTTCCGAACAGGTCAACTGAGCCATTAATCTCCCTAATCCCCGAACCGCGACTTGTGCGAGCCATCGGTTTGCGTACAATGGACGCCGAAAAGTTTGGATTGGAGACATCGGATGATATCTGAAGAACTGCTCTATACAGATCAGCACGAATGGGCCCGAATCGAAGGTAAAATCGCCACGGTGGGCATAAGCGACTACGCCCAGGATGCGCTGGGCGACGTCACGTTTGTGGAACTCCCGACCGTCGGAGCAGATCTGGCCAGGGGAGATGAGGCCTGCGCCGTCGAGTCGGCAAAGGCGGCCGCAAGCATTTTTGCGCCTCTCGGCGGAAAGGTCACCGAGGTCAACAACCAAATCGAGGACGATCCCGGACTGATCAATTCCGAACCGTACGCCCGGGGCTGGATGTACAAGATCGAATTGACCGATCCCGGCCAGGCCGACTCGCTGATGACCGCGGCGAAATACGAGGAGTTCCTGGCCGGGCAAGGGGACCACTGATGCCCTTCATCGCCAATACCGACGCCCAGCGACAGGAGATGTTGACCGCCATCGGCGCCGGGAGTATCGAAGACCTGTTCGCTGACATTCCGCCCGAGTTGCGGTGCAAGGGGCTCGACGTTCCGCCGGGCTTGACCGAACAGGAAGTGCGCAGCCGGATCGCGGCATTGGGCGAGCACAATTCAAGCGATCTGGTCAGCTTCCTTGGCGGCGGGTTTTACGACCACTTCATCCCCGCGGCTCTGGGGGCAATTGTCTCACGCAGCGAGTTCTATACCTCGTACACGCCGTACCAACCGGAGATCTCGCAGGGAACGCTCCAAGCGGTCTACGAATACCAGTCGGCGATCTGCCGCCTGACCGGAATGGAAGCGGCAAACGCCTCGCTATACGACGGGGGGACGGCGGTCTACGAAGCGATAATGATGGCCCTGCGGATCACCGGGCGGCGAAAGGTTATCGTCGACGATACGGTCAGCCCGATCTACCGGAAGATGGTGCGGTCATACACCAGCAACCTGGGCATCGCGCTGCTGGAAACCGAATCGACCGAGGGCCTGCCCGATCGCGAAGCAATTGCCTCGCAGATTGACGACGATACGGCTGCCGTGATCGTCCAGAACCCGAATTTCTTCGGATGCATCGACGATGTAACGGACCTCGCCGAATTGGTCCATGCCCGCGGGGGCCTGCTGATCGTCTCGTGCTATCCGATTTCACTTGGCCTGCTGAAGACACCCGGGCAGATGGATGCGGACATCGTAGTGGGTGAAGGACAGAGCCTCGGTATGAGCGTATCCTTCGGCGGACCGTATCTCGGCTTCATGGCCACTCGGATGAAATACATCCGCAAGATGCCCGGTCGGATCGCCGGTCGGACCGTCGACGCCAAGGGGCGCGAAGGCTTCGTGCTTACGCTCCAGGCGCGCGAACAGCACATCCGCCGCGAAAAGGCCACCAGCAATATCTGCACGAACGAAGGGCTCTGCGCTCTGACGTCGCTGGTATACCTGAGCCTTCTGGGCAAGCGGGGCCTGGTAGAACTCGCCGAAGTCTGCGCCCGCAAGGCCGACTACGCCCGATCGCTGCTCCTTGACGTCCCCGGAGTCACAATGCGATTCCCGGGGCGGTGGTACTTCAACGAATTTGTCCTGAACCTGCCGATGGAGGCTGACAAGGTCATTCGCGGGCTGCTGAACCGCGGGCTGGCCGCCGGATTCCCACTGGGAAGATACTTCCCGGAGATGAACAACTGCCTCCTGGTGGCGATCACCGAAAAGAGGACCAAGGAGGAGATCGATTTCCTGGTCCACTCGCTGGAGGTGATACTGTGAAACTCATCTTCGACAAGTCCGTTCCAGGTCGCCGGGGCATCCGAACCGCCGACAGCGACCCCGGCGCGCCGGTGCCGATCGACAAGAAGCTCCTGCGCGACGAGGCGGCGGAGCTGCCCGAACTGTCCGAACTGGACGTGGTGCGACATTTCACCGAACTGAGCCGCAAGAACTACGGGGTCGACACGGGCTTCTATCCGCTGGGCTCGTGTACGATGAAATACAATCCCAAGGTCGCCGATCACATCTCGCGGTACCCCGGTTTCGCCGACCTGCATCCGCTGATCCCCCAGCTTCCCGGCGGAGAGATCATGGTCCAGGGCGCACTGGCGGTACTCAGGGAGACCGATCGTCTGCTTTCCGAGATTTGCGGGATGGCCGCCTTCACGATGCAACCGCTGGCCGGAGCGCACGGCGAGCTTACCGGGGCGATGATTATCGCGGCCTACCACAAGAACAAAGGTAACGAGAAAACAACCATTCTCATACCCGACAGCGCCCACGGTACGAACCCCGCCAGTGCAACAATCGCGGGCTATGAGGTAAGGACCATCGACTCCAACGCGGACGGGGTGATCGATGTCGACGCACTCGGCGACGCCCTGGACGACAGCGTAGCGGGGATGATGCTCACGTGCCCCAACACGCTGGGGTTGTTCAACCGCCATATCCGCGAAATCGCCGAACTGGTCCACAGCGTTGACGGGCTGATGTATTACGACGGGGCCAATCTCAACGCGCTGCTCGGGCAATGCCGCCCCGGTGAAATCGGCTTCGACATAGTCCACCTGAACCTTCACAAGACGTTCGCCACGCCCCACGGCGGCGGCGGGCCCGGCGCCGGACCGGTCGGAGTTGTCGAGCGATTGGTCGATTTCCTGCCAACCTCGGTGGTCTGCGAACGGGCCGACGGTTCGTACTATCTCGACTACGACCGCCCCAGGTCGGTCGGATATGTGGCGCCGTTCTACGGTAACTTCGCGATCGTGCTGCGGGCCTATGCCTACATCCTGATGCTCGGGGCCGAGGGGCTCGTGCGGGTCTCGGAAAACGCCGTCCTGAACGCCAACTACATAATGGCGCGCCTGAAGGACCACTACGATCTCCCGTTTGATCGCCTCTGTATGCACGAATGCGTCTTCTCGGCGTCGCGGCAGGCCGCCGGCGGCGTCCGCGCGTTGAACATCGCCAAGGCGCTGATCGATCGCAAATTCCACCCGATGACCGTCTACTTCCCGCTGACCGTGCCCGAAGCAATGATGATCGAGCCGACCGAGACCGAATCGAAAGAGACGATCGATGCATTCATCGAGGCCATGATCGAAATCGCCCAACAGGCCAAAGACGCCCCCGAGAAGGTCCTGGCCTGTCCCACTACCACGCCCGTTGGGCAGTTGGACGAAACGCTCGCGGCCCGCAAGCCCAACGTAGCGGCGCTAGGCCGATCGGAGAGCCCCGATGCACAGTGACGATCTCTACGATGTAGCAATTCTCGGCAGCGGACCCGGTGGTATATCCGCTGCAATGCAGGTCGCAAGACGCGGTGGAACTGTATGCGTTATCGAGGCGGGCGACCCCGGCGGGACGTGTCTGAACGTCGGATGCATGCCCACCAAGGCGATGCTCGCCGCCAGCGGATTATGCAGGCAAATCGGACAGTGCGCCGAGTTCGGGCTCTCTTCAAGCCCGCCAACCGTTGACCCCGGGGCATTCATGCGGCGTGTGGGCGCGGTTGTCGCGACCCTTCGCGAAAAAGCCGACAAATCCCTGACCGCAAACAAGCAGATCACCCTCGTGCGAGGTCGGGGGCGCCTGGTGGATGCGACCACACTGGCAGTCCAAACGCCGGACGGGGAAGTTCGCGTCCAAGCCAAGGCCCTCATAATCGCCACCGGCTCGCGACCGACCAGGCCCGAGTTCTTTCCGGCCGATAGCAATTGCGTGATTACGTCCGATGAAGCCACCACCGCTGCCGATCTGCCCGAGAGCATCCTGATCGCCGGAGGCGGCGTAATCGGCTGTGAGTTCGCTACGATCTATTCCGAACTGGACATCAAGACGTATGTGGTGGAGATGCTGGACCGGCTGCTGCCTGAACTGGACGCCGAAGCGTCTGCGGCGGTATCGACCTCTCTGACCGATCGCGGCGTCGAGGTGCTGACCGCCCGGCGTGTCGCAACCGTAGCTGCCGATGGCGCCGGGGCATCGGTCGAACTGGATGACGGTCGAAGAATCCAGGTCCACCGCGCGTTAGTCGCTATCGGGCGTCATGCCAACATCGCCGACATCGGCCTGGAAGACGTCGGCGTGGAAGTAGCAGATGGAGTCATCACCGTCGATTCCCGCTGCCGGACCAACGTCGAAAACATCTACGCCGTCGGCGATGCAGCCGAGGCCCGCCAGTACGCCCACCTGGCCGACAGAATGGGCCTCATCGCCGCCGATAACGCGATGGGACACAAACTCGCCGACGACAGAACCGTCGTACCGGTCGGCGCATATACGCATCCGGAGATCGCGTCGGTCGGCCTGAACCATGCACAGGCCAAGGAGCAGTTCGGATCGGTGCGCGTATTTCGCTACTCGTACAAGAACAGCAGCATGGCGCTGGTATGCGGGCAGGCGGACGGGCAGATAAAACTGCTCGCCGACGCCAAAAGCGGAAAGGTCTACGGCGCGTTATGGATCGGTCCACACGCTACGGACATGATCGCCGAGATCGCCCTTGCGATGCGGCATGGCCTGACACTGGAGCATATCGCCCAGACCATCCATCCGCATCCGACGTTCCAGGAGGCCCTCGCCTCCATCGCCGCCGCCTGGTCCGCCCAGGCGACCAGGAAGCGGGCCTGACCATGAGCCAACTGTTGCATATCGATTTGGGGCAATGCAACTACAGATCCACGCTGGACTTCCAGCATAGCCTGCTGGAACGCGTCCAGGGTCGGGATGATGACACAGCGTATCTGGTCCTCGTCGAGCACGTCCCGGCGGTTATCACGCTCGGGCGACGCGCACGTGCCGAGCACATTCTCGCGACCGATGGGGTCGAATTGATCGAATCGAGGCGCGGAGGGGACGTCACGTGGCACGGACCGGGGCAGTTGGTGGCCTATCCGATTGTCCGCCTGACAAGGCACCGCCGGACGGTGCATGGTTATATACGGAATCTTGAGGACGCAATAATCGCCCTTCTGGCGAAGTTCGACCTGGCGGCTGGGAGACGCGATGGGCAGATCGGCGTTTGGGTCGACGGGCGGAAGATCGCCGCCATCGGCGTGGCGGTAAGCCGCTGGGTAACCTACCACGGACTGGCTCTGAACGTGTCTGCCGATACCCGAGGCTTCGACGCCATCGTTCCCTGCGGGATCCAGGGGGCTTCGGTTACGAGCGTTTCGGAACTGCTCGGCCGGGACGTGCCCATATCGCAGATCAAAGGAATGCTGATCGACGCTCTGGCCGAGGCGCTCGGCTTTGAAAAGGTCCGCGGCGCGGCGCCTCAGGAACTGGGATTCGGTCGAAAGCCCCGCTGGCTGCGAAAGCGGATTCCAGCCGGACCGAACGGATCGGAGGTGCGAAGCCTGATCGAAAAACTCAACCTCTCAACGGTCTGCCAAAGCGCTCTCTGCCCCAATCGCACCGAATGCTTTGACAACCGCACGGCGACCTTCATGATTCTAGGCGACCGCTGCACGCGCTCGTGCAGTTTCTGCGCGGTTGGCTACGGCCCGCCCCTGCCCGTTGACTCCGGCGAGGGCGAAGCGGTGGCCGAGGCCTGCCAACGCCTGAATCTGCAACACGTTGTTATTACCTCCGTAACGCGGGACGACTTGCCCGACGGCGGAGCGGCGCATTTCGCAAGCGTGGTCCAGGTTGTGCGGAAGCGGCGCCCTGAGTCCACAATCGAGATACTCACGCCGGATTTCCAGGGCGACCGGACCGCGATCGATACTGCCCTTGAATCCGGCTGCGACGTCTTCAACCACAACATCGAGACGGTGGCCAGGCTGCATGAAGCTGTTCGCCCGCAAGCCGATTATCGGCGCAGCCTCTCGGTGCTCGCCCGCGCCGGTCATCACTCGCGGAACGGTCGCATCAAGAGCGGACTCATGGTCGGACTGGGCGAAACCAGGCAGGAGATCCGCCAAGTCATGCGAGATTTGCGCGACGTAGGGTGCGAGATCCTCACCATCGGTCAATACCTGTCGCCATCGCAAGATCACCATCCGGTAGATCGCTTCGTCGAGCCCGATGAGTTCGTCGAGATGGAACTCGAGGCCAGAGACATGGGCTTCTCGGCGGTAGCGGCCGGTGCGCTGGTCAGAAGCAGTTACCGCTCTGGTGAACTCTTTCAGACCGGTATGCTCAACTGCGGCGCAGAAGGCGAGCGACTTCATCGGGAGTCGTAACGCCTGTATCAACGGCCACTTGAGCGGCGTGTGCGAGCGATCCGGAACCGATCTGCGTTATGGCCCGTTCGAGTTGCTCGTCCGTGGCGCCGGTGCGGATCAGTTCGGCGAGTTGTCCCTCGACAAAGACCACGCCGCTCAGCACCGTTCTGCCCGACCAGCCGGTCTGCCCGCAGAGGTCGCAACCGCCGGCGCTTTGCCTGCAGTGTTCGCACAGCGTCCGCACCGAGGTCTGCTCGACGATCGCTTTCAACGTAGAGGCCAGGGGCCAGGGCTCCAGGCCCATCGCCAGTAGTTCACCCATCGCCACCATCGCCGAACCGGCGTTAATCCCCGCGATGACCAGCGCGCCGTCATGGGCGGCTTCAAAGGCCCTCAACGCAGTGGGCGGGTCGCGAAGTTCGGTCAGGACAATCGTGTCGGCGTCCTGGTATTCCATCGCCGCGGTCGCCGTTGCACAGGTCAGTCCGGCGATGGGATTGATCTGAACCTGGGCGACATCGTCCAGGTGTGGTTGGCAGTTATGCTCGATGGCAATGACGCTGCGCCCGTCGGTATCGGCGGCCCCCAGCAGAGCCCGAAGCGTCTGATCCCGACCGATTCTGCGTTTGGAGGCAACCACTATCAGCCCGTCGCTCTGCAGCACTTCTTCCAGGCGCGCGCGGGCGGCGTTTTCCAGTGCAAGGACGGTAGCAACGGCGGGGCGATGGGGCATGCGAATCACAAGCCTCGGCCCGTCGACAGTAGGTAACACCGACAGGTGCAGCGCAAGTTCCCTGCCTTCTATTGACCGCGTGAACTCGACACTGTGGGCAGTGGAGAGGTCTCCCGGGACGATATCCGGATTCGCGCGGTTAAGGAAGCACGCAATGATCTCGCACCTCAGACCGTCGGGCAGGCGGCGATCGAAGTGAGGCTTGTCGTGCAGCGAGCCATCTATCCGCAGTTGCAGTTTGAGCCCGCTGCGATATGGCGTGAGATGGACCGCGCCGGCGCCATGCTCCATCGCATCGGCCAGAATCGCATCGCATATCTGCCCGGCCCGGGGATCCCCCCCCGGCGGCACGTCGACCGGCACGACTTGGGGGGGGGCGGGAGGCGGTAATTCGTAAGCCTCGATCGAAGGCATCTCGACCGGTTCATCGTCGACTGGTTCATTCGGCTCGTCCGGTTCATCCGGTTCATCCGGTTCGGCGGGTTGATCCGGCTCGTCCGACTCGTCCGGTTCTTCCGACTCGTCGGGTTCATCCGGCTCGTCCGGTTCATCCAGTTCGACGGGTTCATCCGGCTCGTCCGGTTCATCCGGCTCGTCGGGTTGATCCGGTTCGGCGGGTTCATCCGGTTCGGCGGGTTCATCCGGCTCGTCCGGTTCATCCGGCTCGTCCGGTTCTTCCGGTTCGTCCGGTTGATCCGGTTCGTCCGGTTCGTCGGGTTGATCCGGCTCGTCCGGCTCGGAGACCGCACTTACTGTCACCGTTTCGACTGGAGCAGTCGCGCTATTGGGGTCTGCTCTTCTGTCGCGTGCCCGGCGGTAGACTTCGTCGCGCTGCTCCGCGGAAAGGGTGGGCTTGAGTTCCTCGCCGAAATCGAATCCCTGACTTTCCATGAACCTGACCAGATCGGATTCGGTGACCTGAACCATCCCTTCGGGCGTGCGGCTGGAGTTCAGCCGGCCTCTAGTCATCCACTCGACAACTGCTCCCGGTGCTGTGCCGAGCAAACTGGCGATCTTAAATGAGCCGAAAAGTCTTTCCATCATAGTTCAACTTGCATTGGACCGGCCTGGGGGGTCGCCACGGCGGCCGCTCCATGCACAACAAACTCTGCACGGAGAGATTATACATCGACCCTTATTGTGTGTCGGGCAAATTCGGGAGGCACTTTATTTGGGGCGCCGGACAATTGGGCAAGCGGGTCGGTACCCCAGTTAGGCACGTGTTAGAAGGCACTTCCAGCCGATAGAGTAAACTGACGTCACCCTGAGGCCGACGGGGATCGGTATCCCCCGGGTCCGGGTATAAATCGACTGGCGCCAACGGTATCAGTTCGGGAGCATAGCGAAGACATGCAAACCAACGATGAGACCCTGATGGAAGTATACAACGCCGCCCGCCTCGCTGTTGAGTTTGCCGGCGGAATGAACCGGGCCGCTTTCATGGTGGATACCAAGACCCACTCGGCGGTCCTCTACCAGTTACTGGTTCTCGGACGGGCGTCAAGACGCCTTGGAGATGAGTTCCGCGCCGAACATTCGGAGTTTCCGTGGAAAGCCATCGACGCGCTGGGCGCGAGGCCCGACGACATAGAACTTTCCAACGCATGGGATATCCTGTGGAGCGACGTTCCGGCAATAGTTACGGCGGTGGAGTCCGTCATTCCTCAGGGGGGAGTCTCCTAGGCTGCGCGGTAAAGGGGCCAAACTGTGGATGAGGCGGTAAAGGCACTTATCGCTACACCTTTGACCGCGCGTTCAGCGCGCGGGGCGATCATGCGCATGCCCCTTGTCGCACCGGCGATCGCGCTTGTCGCAGGTATCGCCGCCGGTCTGCTCGCCCCGATGAATACGGGGTTCTGGCTGGTACTCGGAGCTGCGGGCCTGGTAGCGGCGGGCATTATGTTCCGCCCCAAACACCTGCACCAGGCCTCGATGGCCGCGGCGCTGGTGGCGGTGGTCGCGGTGGGAGCAGTACACGCCCGTTTGGCGTTCGGCACGGTTGGACCAGACCATATCGCCACTTTCACGCCACAGTGGTCCATGCCTGCAACGGTTCGAGGGCGCGTGATAACCGCCCCGAAAGTGTTCAAGAGCAGCTCGGTCCCGGGCTACCCGCGCCCGGCCCGGACGAATTTCATCCTGCGCGCCGACAGCATCTTCGCAGACGGAAAGTGGCGCAGCACCTCGGGCCTGGTGCGAGTGACAATCGACTCGCCGGCCGCAGGCCTGTTTCCGGGTCAGCAGGTTAAACTGGTCGGGCGCCTCGGGCGATTCAAAGGACCGGACAATCCCGGACAGATGGACTGGTCCCGGTTCGCGCGCCGCACGCGCGTATTCGTCCAGATGTCGATACCGGCGGTATCCGGGGCGACTCTCGTCGATGGCGAGGCGCAATCCTGGGCTGATCGGGCGATGTGGCATCTGCGGGCCTCGGCCAGGCAGCATCTACTGGCCTGCGGAGACGCCGACCACGGACACCTTCTCGGCGCACTGATCCTCGGCGAGCGCGACCCGGCGCTTCGATCGCTCAACGAGACGATGGCCCGGGCGGGAATCGCACACTTCCTGAGCATCTCGGGCCTCCACGTGGGGGTGTTCCTGGGATTCGTCTACTTCATCTGCAGCATCCTGCAGTTCACGCCCCGCCGAGCCGCCACGATCGTGCTGGTCGTGTTGGGCCTCTACCTGATGCTCGCCGAACCGCGGGCGCCGCTCTTGCGATCTGCGATAATGGCTGCGGCATTGTGCCTGTCGGTAATCACGCATCGCCAGTACGCCTCGCTGAACGCGCTTGCGGCGGCGGCTATCGTACTGCTCGCGATCGACCCGCTGCAAATTCTGGCGCCGGGCTTTCAGTTGAGTTTTACAATCGTCGGCGGGCTGATCGTGCTACACAGGCCTCTGCAGTGGTTCCTGTTCGGGCGGTGGCTCAGCCGGCGCGGGCTGATGGTATTCCGCAGCGATGAGCGGCTGCGCCGATGGATGTGGTTCTCGCTGGGCAACGCGGTTACCGGAATGGTGGCTATGTGTCTGGCGGCGTATCTGGTTGCCGCTCCACTGGTGGCGTTTCACTTCGGACTCTTCAGCCCGTACGCCCCGGTCCTGAGCATTCTTGTCTTCCCGCTGGTACTTGCGGTTCTCGTACCGGGGTATATAGCGATCGCGCTGGCCTGGCCGATGCCAAACCTCGCCCATTCGATTCAACAGATAGCCCTCGCCGCCGCAGACATTCTTGCCAGCGCCGTCCGGGCATCCGAACAGTTGCCCTTCCTCAGCTTCCATCTCCGCCCGGTCGGTGCGGTCTGGACGCTGCTGTGCTACGCGACTATCGCCATGACGTTTCTGGCCCGGCGCTTTCGTTTCGGGCGGGCGGTTGCGGCGCTAATGCTGGTCGCGACGATCTCTCTGGGCGTTTATACGCAGCGCCCTGCCCCGCCACCGGCGCCGGGAACGGCCCAGCTCGACCTGCTGGACGTGGGGTCCGGTCAGTGTGCGCTGCTTCGCACGTCTTCGGGCAAGACATGGCTGATTGACGCGGGCACGCAAGGCGGGTTCGACGTCTGGCCGCAGGTTCTCAGACCGCTGCTCCGCGAGAGGCGCCTTGAATACCCGACCGGAGCGTTTATCTCACACGCAAATACCGATCACTACAACGCATTTGCTGGTCTGCTGGGCGCCGGAAGGCTCGAGCGGGTATACCTCAACGATTACTTCGGGCGGACCGACCCGCTACCGCAGGCCGAAGGCGACATGATCGACATGCTGGTCGACCATCACAGCGAGATTGTCCGCCTGCGCGCCGGGTCCAGCGTGCGACTCGACGCGGACACACTCGTTGACGTCCTCTGGCCGCCGGCATCGCGACCTGCCGACCTGACCGCCAACGATACCTCGCTCGTGCTGCGCGTGACTTGCGCCGGTAAGCGCATCCTATTTACCGGCGACCTGGCCCGGAAAGGACAGAAGCTTCTGCTGGCCGACGGCGCCGATCTCCGTGCCGACATTCTCATCCTGCCCCATCACGGGGCATGGACCAAATCGCTACCGGAATTCTTCCGGACCGTATCGCCCGACGTGGTCCTGCTGAGCGCATCGCGCGGATTGGATCGTTATCACACGCCCAATACCGCCCGCGATGAGTTCGTCAATACGCTGCGCCGACACAAGCAGTATTACGCCACACCAAAACACGGATGGATACACCTGACATTCAGCAAAGAGGGAACCATCCGCGCAGAAACGATGCACGCGGACCGCTGATATCCCCGGACGACACAAAAGCCTGTAGAAACGCTGAGGCATCGGTTAAGTTGAACGCCATGGAACGCAATTCCGATTCGTCGACAACCGATTCGCCCCGAGGCGCCAAGAGGCGGATGAGTCGCAGCAGCAGGTTCGCACTGGCGATTGTCATCGTTTATGCGATCCTGCTGGCGGGTCTGTGTTGGGGGAGTATCGTGGGGTTTGTTCTGTTTCTTGGTTTGCTGTCAGCGGCGTATCTGGCGGTTTACGTCGCCGGACCGCTGGCGATGCTGCTGTGGGTGGCGTTCATGGCGCATCGTTTATTCGTTCGCAAAGACAGAGGAGCCCTCTTCCGGGCGGGGCTGAAATCGGGCGTCATCATTTTCGGAACGATCGGGCTGGTTCTGTGGACCATTGCGACGATCCCGCCACCGGCAAGAACGTTCACCGCGGGCTATTGGGTTCATGCGAAGATATGGTCTGACGTCGAGGAGATACGCACGTGGGCGGCAGGACGCACCCCATCGGTTGACAGGTTCGAGCCGATCGCCGTCGAGCAGTGGCCCGCCTCCCTGCGACGCATGCAGGTTTCCGGGGGCACGGTAACGTGCGATCCGAAAAACTTCACCGTAATATTCTACGAGGGAGGCGGTTATGGGCACTGGGGGCTGACGGTCGGACCTCCGGGAACATCGCCCCCCACCGGTCGCCATGCGATAGAACTGCAAGACGGCGCGTGGGTATGGCACGAGTAGCAGTGGCGGATGTAGTCCGATCATTGGCGAAAATCGTCTGCCGAACGCAAAGTATTTTGTCGAGGTTA
Source organism: uncultured Planctomycetaceae bacterium (assembly GCA_964607575.1). GTDB lineage: Bacteria > Planctomycetota > Phycisphaerae > SM23-33 > SM23-33 > BS750m-G57. The sequence goes on from CAZSLS010000005.1 coordinate 56,703, forward strand.
TTCATACTCTCGAAATACTCCGGCCTGACGGTACGTTGTAAAGGTAGTGGGAGGCCAGGATCGTGGATTGCGTTGTGGGAAGGAGAGATCGCTGTGTTGACGGGAACGAGAAGAATCGGGATGGTGGTGGCGGTTGCAGCGTTGCTTGCATCCACCACTCTTGCGATCTCTCAACGTAGACCGGGTGGGCGCCCGCGCAGAGGACGTCCGCCCGGCCAATCCTCCGCCACCACACGGATCGGTCAGCAGGCCACAGACTTCGAACTGCCCGTTCTTATCGAGCGAAACGACGCTAAAGGCCAAAAAATCGCAGTCGTCACGACCGATAAGGTCAAGCTCTCGAGTTATCGCGATAAGAAAATCGTATGCGTCTTCATGTCGAGCTATACGTGACCCCCCTTCCGCAAGACGGCCCCTGAAGCCGAGGCCCTGTACAAGGCGTACAAGGACGACAAAAGAGTCGAGATCATCCTGGTCTACATCAGCGAGGCCCACCCGGTCCGCAAGTCAGCGAATCCCGCAAACCCCAAGAGCCCGAAAGATATCACGCAGGCCAAGACCGCCAAAGAGCGGATCATCGCAGCCGATTCGTGCATGAAGGGCCTGAAATTCACCATGCCGATCCTGATCGACCTTCCGCCCGAGGGCAAGACAGGCTCGATGGTCGGTGTAGTTGAAAGAGCATATCGCGGAAGGCCTGCGGCAACGGTTATAGTGGACCTCGACGGGAAGATCGCTTTCTATTCCCGCGGCCCGCGAGGAGTCCAGCCCAAAAAGGCCGATCAGATCATCAAATCCCTGATCGCAAAGGGCGGTTTCCCCAAAGCATCCGCCGCCCAAAAAACCAACCGCTGGGAAAAGAACATCAAGCGCTTCGAAGCGAACGACAAGAGCAATCCTCCGCCAAAGGGCAAGGTCCTGTTCCTGGGCAGTTCCAGCATCGTCCGCTGGGACACCGCCAAACTGTTCCCCAAACACACGACGATCAACCGCGGCTTCGGCGGATCGCAGATCTCCGACTCGCTCGAGTTCGCCGACCGCATTCTCATACCGTACCAACCGCGAAAGGTGGTCTTCTACGCCGGCGACAACGATATCGCCTCCGGGGAATCGTCCGCGCAGGTCCTCGACGACTACAAGGCCCTGGTGGCGGCCACTCACGCCAAACTGCCGAAAACGAAGTTCGTCTTCGTGGCGATCAAACCGTCGACACGTCGGTGGAATCTCTGGGGCAAGATGAAACAGGCCAACGCGGTAATCGCCGCCTTCAGCAAGACCGACCAGCGTCTCGAGTACCTCGATATCGCCTCTGGTATGCTGGGCGCCGACGGAAAACCGAAGAGAGAACTGCTGGCGAAAGACGGGCTGCACCTCAGCGCCGAAGGCTACAAACTCTGGACATCTCTAGCCCTGCCCCTGATCGGAAAACCGGACAAGCAATAGACAACCCGACAGGCGCCGGAGTCAGGAAGGTTCGTACGGCGAGGGATATGATTCGAGTATGTCCTCGACGGCAACAAAAAACGCTTTGGTTACTTCCGGATCGAAGTGATGGCCGCTGTCATTGATGATGATGTCCAGCGCCACATCGAAGGTGCAGGCGGCCTTGTAGCAGCGGTGGGAGACTACCGCGTCGAAGACGTCAGCGACAGCCACAATCCGGGCTGACAGGGGAATGTCGCGTTCGGAAATACCGTTTGGATATCCCTGCCCGTCCCATCGCTCGTGGTGGTTCAATGCGATGTCGCGCCCCATAGCAAGAACTTCGTCTTCGGGATTGGCGAGTATTTCAGCAGCGATAGTGGTGTGCTTCTGCATGATCTCCCGCTGGTCGGGTGTGAGATGCCCGGGCTTGAGCAGGATCGAATCGGGTACGGCGACCTTTCCGACGTCGTGCATCTGGCTGGCGTGTTTGATCAGTTCGACCAGGTCTCTGTCCATTCCGATCGCACGGGCTATGAGTTCGCTGGTGCGGCTTACGCGTCGAATGTGATCGCCTGTATCGCTATCTCGGTATTCAGCGACCACCGCAAGGCGGTAGATCGTACCGAGATGGGACTGGTAGAGTTGTTCCTGCAGGATGGCGTTATGCACGGTCACGGCGGCAGATGACGCCAGCAGCAGCACTCCGCTGTCGGCGGGGTCGCCAAAAGCGCCGGGGATCCCGTCGGGAGCGACATGGTTTATCAGTTGCAGCACACCGACGCACGTGCCGTCAGGGCAGTTCAGGGGCACTGCAAGGATGCTCCTGGTCTTGTACCCGGTGGCGGTGTCGAATTCCCTGTTGATGTGGAAGGGCGTTCCCTCGGGCAGGTTGTAGCTGTCAGGGATGTTTGCGATATCGCCGGTCAACGTCACGAAGCCGGCCAGCGACTCCATCGTTGCGGGCATTGTCTGACCGAGCAGATTTTGGGCGATGTTCGAGGTGTCTATCACGTCGTTCTGGACGGCGCCGAACTTGAGTTGATCCCGATTGACCAGGAACATGCTTCCGGCCTCGGCGCCGGTCAGCACTCTGGCGTGGGTCAGGATGGTTTCGAGCATTTCATGGGTATCGTCGTGGGCGTAGAGTTGTCGACCGACCTCCAGGAGACTCGATAGCACCTGCGTTCGCTGTTGTGTCTGATCGATTTCGATTGCGTCTGGCATTTCTCCCAACATAAGCCCTACTTTCGTACATCACCCATGCCCCACCTATTCGTCGGCACGTTTGCCCGGCGGGTTTAACAGGAGGATAAAACAATGCGCCCCGGGAAATCGGAGAAATGTGCAGATAGACCGGAGGCGACGTTACTTCTTATCTATACCGGTATTACAGGCCGCGCCCCCGTGCTTCTCGAAATATCGCTGGTGATACTCTTCGGCGCGGTAGAAAACGCCCGCCTCCGTGATCTCGGTGACAATATCGTTGGAGAACTTGCCTGACTTCCCCATCGCCTCACGGGAGGCTGTGGCGAGCTTCTGCTGCCGGGCATCGCCGAAGAATATCGCCGAGCGATACTGCGTGCCCGAATCGGGTCCCTGGCGGTTGAGCGTGGTCGGATTGTGACAGGCCCAGAAGACCTCCAGCAACCGCTCGTAGGAGACAACGGACGGGTCGAAAACCACGCGGACGGCCTCGGCGTGACCGGTGTCGGTCGTGCAGACCTGCTTGTACGTTGGATTGGACACCCTACCGCCGGTGTATCCTACGGTCGCATCTACAACGCCCTCGACCTTCCGGAACGTCGCCTCGACGCCCCAGAAGCAGCCCGCGGCGAAAACAGCTTCGGAATGATTGGTTTCGTTCATTGCTCCGCGTCCTGGATTGTCCCGTTGCTCGCTGTCGCAACCGCCTCCCAGCGCCACCGCCGCCAGGAGGATAGCGATTATCGAATTTCCAAACACATTTGAAAGCATAACGTCCTCTCGCACATTATACGTCGCCCAAACGAAGATATGCACGCCCAATTGCTTGGAACGTGTTCCGCAAATCGCTATGATTCGTTGTGCGCAAATACGAAAGGCCAAAAATGCGAACTTTGTTGTCTGTTGTAATGTTGACGATGGTGGTTTGGGTGGTAGCGTTCTGTGGTTGCCGGCGCGAGAATAACGCCGATACCCAGTACCTGGTGATCTTCCACGCGGGCAGTCTGTCGGTTCCGCTGCGGGAAGTGTCCGCGGAATTCATGAAGGCCAATCCGCACATAACCGTCCGCCCCGAACCCGCCGGTTCGCGCGACTGCGCCCGCAAAATCTCCGACTTGGGCAAGCAGTGCGACGTTATGGCGTCGGCGGACTATACGGTCGTCGAAAACCTCCTGATGCCCGAACACGCCGATTTCAACATCCGTTTCGCCACAAATGAAATGGCGATCGCCTACACCGCGAAGTCCAAACACGCCGATACAATCACGTCCAAAAACTGGACGGATATACTTCTCGCTGACGGTGTGGTCTTCGGCCGCGCCGACCCAAACCGCGACCCGTGCGGGTATCGATCGGTCATGGCGATACAACTAGCCGAAAAGAAACTCAAAAGGCCCGGTCTGAGCGCCGAAATGCTGAACAAGGAAGGCCAGCAAATCCGCCCCAAGGAAACCGACCTGCTGAGCCTCCTGGGAGCGGGCGAGATCGACTACCTGTTCATCTACCGCTCAGTCGCCAGCCAGCACAAGCTCAAAATGCTGCTCCTGAGCGATGAGGTCAATCTCAAATCGCCCGAACATACCGACCTCTACAAAACCGCCACGGTGAAAATCACCGGTAAGAAGCCCGGCGAGTTCATCACCAAGAAAGGCCAACCCATGGTCTACTCGGTAACGATCCCGAAAAACGCCCCTAACCGCAAAGCGGCGGAAGCATACGTCGCATTCCTGCTGTCCGACGAGGGCAGGGCAATCATGGTAGCCAACGGGCAACCCTCGCCCCGCCCGGCGATAACCGACGGGTTCGACAAACTGCCCGAATCACTCAAAGAACTCTGTACCCCGGCAAGTAGCCAATAAGCCAATTGGAAAAAATGCCCTACAAACCCGCACTCCTGCGACGATGGTGGTTTGAACTGCTGCTGGCCGCTCTCGGCGGATGCCTGCTGCTGTTCGTGGTGGCGCCGCTGGCGGGCATGATCTTCGCAACTTCCGTCGGCGAACTCAGCGAGGCGGCGGCGGAACATGCGGTTATCGAATCGATCAAGGTCACGCTGACCGCCGCGATGCTGGCGACGGTGGTGTCGGCGATTTTCGGGATTCCGCTGGCGTATCTGCTCGCTCGCAAGCGGTTTTTCGGGCGGTCGCTGGTGCTGGCGATAGTCGACCTTCCGATAATAATCCCGCACTCCGCGGCCGGTATCGCCCTGCTCATGGTAATCGGTCGCAATTCGCTGATCGGACGCATTACCGGCGGCGGATTCGTCTCCACGGTGGCGGGGATATCGGTTGCGATGGCGTTCGTATCGCTACCGTTTCTCGTAAACTCCGCACGCGAGGCGTTTGCAGCCGTGCCCGTCCGCCTAGAACGGGTCGCTCGAACACTCGGCGCCTCGCCGCAGCGCGTCTTCCTGACGGTCTCCCTTCCGCTGGCAAGGCGCGGGATATTCTCGGGCATGATCCTGATGTGGGGGCGGGGGATAAGCGAATTCGGGGCCGTCCTGATCATCGCGTATCATCCGATGACCACGCCGGTGATGGTCTACCAGAGATTCACGGATTACGGGCTGCCCGCAGCCAGATCGGTAGCCGTCCTGCTCATCCTGATTTGCATCGCCGTATTCGTCGCGCTGCGATTGGTCTCGCGACTGGGTGCATCGGAGGGGCGCGATGCTTGAGTTGAAGTCAATCGCCAAACGCCTCGGCGAGATGGACATGTCCGATGTCTCGCTGACGCTTGAGCGCGGCGAATACTTCGCCCTGCTTGGTCCTACCGGCGTGGGCAAGACCGTGCTGGTGGAGATTATCGCCGGGCTGATCCGGCCCGACGGCGGGAGCGTGTCATGGGACGGCGTTGACATCACGTCAATATCGCCCGAACGCAGGAGCTTTGCGGTGGTTTACCAGGACTACGCCCTGTTCCCGCACCTCAGCGTCGAGAGGAACATCGCCTACGGCGCCCGGGCCTGCGGGTGCAACTCGGCCGAAATATCCGCCCGCACCGCCCGGCTGGCAGTGATGCTGGGGATAACCAGACTCCTCAACCGCCGTCCGGAGACACTTTCCGGCGGCGAGCAGCAGCGGGTGGCGCTGGCCAGGTCGCTGGCGGTAGAACCGAAACTCCTGCTGCTCGACGAACCACTGTCGGCACTCGATACCACCACCCGCCTGCGACTCCGGCGCGAACTGAAGCGCATCAACGCCGAACTCGGCACGACGATCTTCCACGTTACGCACGAACCGGAAGAGGCGATGGCGCTGGCCGACCGGATCGGCGTGATGCTCGACTACCGCCTGCATCAGATAGCACCGCCCGAAGAACTGTTCCGCCGCCCGACCGACGCGGATGTCGCCCGCTTCCTGGGCATACGCAACGTGCTTACCGTCAGCAGCGTCCGCGACGACATCTGTGAAGTCGCCGGTCAGCATATCCACGCCAGCTCCGCCGATGAGTCCACACGCCACCTCTGGATAATGCCCGAAGAGCTGCTCCTCTCGGACCAACCGTTCACCAGCAGCGCCCTGAACCAGTTCAAATGTGCGGTAATCGACTGGGACCACAGCGACGCCCTCCTGGCGGTCCAACTTGCCTGCGGCGACCTGCGCCTGGTGGCGTTAATAACCTACACATCGTTCCAGCAACTCAACATAGAACCGAATCGCGAACTCTACGTAACATTCAAGAGTTCCGCGATCCACTGTCTGTAAACCGGAATAGCGGCAGGACGGTACGTCCGCCTATTCACGACGAAGTCGTGATTGTTGACGTATTGTCGTACACCCTCACCGATTGCCAATTGCCCTGTCGTCGAATACAATCATTGCTCAGTTACTTACCACCAGGAACACATTTATGGGAACCGCTGAAATTGTTGTCGTTTCATTCACGTCGCTGTGCGCGTTAGTGTGGGTTGGTCATATTCTTCGGATGAAGATACGCCTGCTGGGCAAGCTGTATCTGCCCTCGTCGGTGATCGCCGGACTGATCGGACTGGCGATCGTCCAATGCTGCCGGGCGACCGGGACGCCGCTTCCGGCGGGCGTGACGGGGGTGTGGAGTTCCCTGCCCGGGTTCCTGATCAATATCGTGTTCGCGTGCCTGTTCCTGGGCATGGCGATACCCGGCGTGCGAACGATCTGGCGCCATGCGGGCCCGCAACTCGCCTACGGACAGATCGTAGCCTGGGGGCAATACGTCGTCGGTGTGGGCCTGTTCCTGGCGGTCATAACGTGGATGTACCCGGAACTTCCGGCGATGTTCGGCGGCGCCCTGCCGGTCGGCTTCGAGGGCGGACACGGGACCGCCGGCGGTATGACACAGGTGTTCGCCGACTACAACTGGGCCGCGGGCAAAGATTTCGCCCTGGCGTGCGCGACCGCCGGTATCATCAGCGCAGTAATCGTCGGGATGATGCTCGTCAACTGGGCCGAGCGAAAAGGATACACCACTCGCAAACAAAACCCTGAAGACGTGCCGCAAGACGATTCGATAGCAGTGATACCCGTCGACCGGCGCCCCGAAGCCGGAAAACTCACAATCTCGTCAAACGCGCTGGAAACGCTTTCGTTCCAACTTGCGGTCGTCGGTATCGCCATCGCCATCGGATGGGCGGGCAAGCAGGGCATGCTTGCCGCCGGACGAGCATGGGGCAACGACACCGTCATGCAACTGGCCAGAAGCTTCCCGCTGTTCCCGCTGTGCATGCTCGGCGGGCTGATGGTCCAGGTGATCGAAAACAAGTGCGACCGCCACAAGCTTATCGACCACGGGCTGATGAAGCGAATTCAGAACGCGGCGTTGGATTTCCTGGTGGTCGCCGCCATCGCGACGATCCGCATCGAGGCCATCGCCGAGGGCCTCATCCCGTTTGCAATGCTGGTTGTCGCGGGCGTCGCCTGGAACATTTTCTGCGTTATGTTCCTGGCGCGGCGACTCCTGCCCGACGCATGGTTCGAGCGATCTATCGCCGAGATGGGCCAGTCGATGGGCGTAACCGCCACCGGACTGCTCCTGCTCCGCGTGGTCGACCCGGACTACGAAACGCCCGCAGCCGACGCGTTCGCCTACAAACAAATCCTCCACGAACCGTTCATGGGCGGAGGATTATGGACATCAGCCGCCATCCCCCTACTAGCCCTATGGGGCGGATGGCCCGTATTCGCAATCGCCGCGGGAGCAGTATTCATCTGGTTGATCGTCGCGTCCTTTATGTGCGTCAGGCGATAGCGGTTCCGCAGACAATCACTTCCGACGCCGTCGGCGCAATATCGCGATACCGCCGAACACCAACAGTCCAAGCGTCGCCGGTTCGGGCACTACGGTTACAGTGAAGGTATCTTCGGCCCAGGCGCCTTCTGTGTCTGTCGCCCGAATGGTGATGTCGGCCTGGCCGGTCTCGTCATCTGCGAATGATAGCCTCAAATAGGCATCCTGTACCACCGCGTTGACCAGATCGGTGTTCGTGTTGTCCGTCACAGACAGCGCGAACCGATCGCCCTCTGCCGTTCCGGAAACGTCGTACCGTACTTCACGTCTATAAATCGCTCCACCCCATTCGACATCACCACCCGCGACGATGTAAACCAGGCTCCTTGAGTAGTCAAGCACAGGCGTACCGGCGTTCAGGATCACCCGATTACCGGTGTTGAGCCCGAGATCGGTCTCGAAGAACGCGGGCGGCAACGGGACCCAGTCGTCACACAACCATGTATCCAGCGATTTTGTGTAGCCGGAGCCGGGGGTATTGTCGAATGTAGTGGCCGACTCTTCAAAATGCACAGGAACAATCTCATCCAAATCTGCATCGTAGGCATTCACCTGTCTGATATTACCAGTGAATACAAGATCCTCAGTGGCGAAGGATCTCTGCAGGCCATCGTTGCCATGAACCGTAAACGAGTAAGCAAACACGCCCGTACCGGCGGCCGGGTCTCCGGTAGTCGGGTCAATCTCGACCGCGACATAATCCACATCCGGGTCACCACCCTGCCCCGGGGCAAATACGGCGGAGAGACTCTGCAAGTATTCCGGCGCGTTTGACTCCACCATCAGATCGGGGATCGGATCGATCACGTTCACTCCGATCGGCCTACCGTGCGCATCTGGCGTCGGGCAGGCGGCGAATACCATAACCGCAATTACCACAAATAGAGTTGCTGTTAATCTAGACCTGATTTCCATTGCACTTCTCCTTTTTTATCTTGGCCACCGGCACGGGATTAACCGTGCCGCTGGCCTCGCCAATGCCGCAGCACACCATGGCTGCGAATCCTGAAACTCGAACTCATAGGAGAACTACTCCTGGCAGACTGACTCGGTCTGCACGTAGAACCCTTGCGCAATGGGAACTCGACCGGTGTGGCCTAGAGGTGGGACGAGTGAGCGAGAACGCTCCGAACCTCTCGATTGAAAATAGCTCCGCCGCTCCCTAAGCGAACTAGAGCGATAGGAAGTGTACCACGAAACCCGCGTTTGACCAAGCACAAAACAAGTTTAATCCAACTAAACTCATGAGTAAGGCGAACGATGAGACAACGATGCGTGACGCTCGCCAATGGAAAATGGAGAATGGAGGGAGAATTGAAAAATCACCCGACGGCCATGTTGTTGCGGTGGATTACTTCGTCGTACGGTTTATCGCCTATGGCGGCTGCGATTTGGTCGGTCTTGAGGCCCTTTATCGCTTCGATCTGCTCGGCGGAATAGTTGGTAAGGCCGCGGGCGATTTCGTTGGCTTCGTCGTCTATGACGGCGACCGTGTCGCCCTTTGTGAACGTTCCCTCGACGCCCGTTACGCCTGAAGGCAGGAGGCTTTTACCGAGTTCCTGTAGGGCCCTCGCGGCGCCAGCGTCCACGATGATCTTTCCGATCGGACTGGCGGTCAGACCGATCCAGCGGCGCTTGGAGGACATCTTCCGCCGGGCCGGTACAAAGACCGTGCCCAATTGCTCTCCGGCCAGCAGGCGAGTGAGTACCTTTGGTGTCCGGGCATTTGCGATAACCGCCGCCTCACCGGCGCGGATCACCATCTCGGCGGCTTGGAGTTTGGTGGCCATCCCGCCCGTACCGAACTTGCTGGCGCTTCCGCTGACCAGTGACATCGTGTCATCATCGACGCGGGTGATGACGTCGACGACCTCGGAGTCGCGGAGCACGCCGTCGACAACGGTCAGCAGGACAAGCAGATCGGCGGCGAGCATATTGGTGACGATGGCGGCCAACACATCGTTTTCACCGTAGCGGAGTTCCTCGATTGCGACGGTGTCGTTTTCATTGATGATCGCCAGCGCCCCGTATTCCTCCAGCGCTGCCAGCGTGTTGCGGATATTGAGGTATCGCTGGTGGTCTTCAAAGGCGCTGCGGGTGACAAGTACCTGCGCCACGCGCACGCCGTATCGTGCGAAGATGTCGTGGAAGGTCCGCATGAGCTGCCCCTGCCCTACGGCCGCCGCGGCCTGGAGATGGGGGGTGGTCTTGGGTCGCTCGTCGAGGTCCAACTCGCCGACACCCGCTCCTATGGCTCCGCTGGCGACCATGGTAACGGTGACGCCCGAAGCCATCGCAGCCGCAACTTGCTCGGCCAGGACTGCAATCGCCTCTTCGTCCGGGCGCCCGGTGGATTGGCAGATGGCGTTGGTGCCCACCTTGACCACGATTCGCCGAGCGTTTGCCAGTACGTTTTGTCTGACTGCTTTTCCAGGCATTTGATTACTCGCAGATCACGTCGGTTGCGATCGCGCCGGGCGCGGCGGCGGGTACTCGGTTGAGTACCTCGCAGATCATTTCGACGTTGCGGCGGGTGGCGCCCTGGCAGCTAAGCACGTGCTGCTGGGCGTCTCTTCCCGCCCGATCCGCCGCGTCGGAGTCGGTCAGCCACGACCTGAGTTTATCGGTCAATTCGTCGGTAGAAGCCACTCTCGCACATCCGTTTTCGGCAAGGTCGTCGGCCTGGGGGAAGTTGAACGTATGCGGTCCGAATGCCGTCGGCTTGCCCAGCGCGGCGGCTTCGATCATGTCAGAACCGCCCATTGGCACGAGCGACCTTCCCACGAACACGCATGAAGCCAGGGCGTAGAACTTCCGCAGTTCGCCCATCGTATCGCCGAGAATTATCGCACCTTCAGGCCCGTCAGCGGTACTACCGTCTCCCTGGTCGCTGCGGCGGATAAGAGGTAATCCGCCGCCCGAGATCAGTTTCGCAACTTCGCCGAAGCGTTCGGGCTTGCGGGGCACGATCGCCAGTCGGGCGCGGGGATGCTTCCCGCCGGCCTGCAGACTGGCGAAAACATCCAGGAGCATCTTCTCTTCGCCGGGCCCGGTCCCGCCGGCGACGATCAGCCTGTCGGCGGCGGCGATTCCCAAGGCGGCGGCAAGTTCGTCCTGGCCGGGGAGAGAGTCGGCGACCTCGACCGTATCGAACTTCATCATTCCCGTGACGCGAACCTTGTCGCTTTGCGTACCGAGTTTCCGGAAGCACTCGGCGTATGCCTCATTCTGCACCCCGATAGCCGTCAAGCGATTGAACAGCCGCCCGGCCAGAGGCCCGAGCTTCTTGTAACCCGGGTAGCCTTTGTCGGGGCTCATCCGCCCATTGACCACGACCACCGGTATCTTGCGGCGGTTGCAGGCAGCGAGGAAATTCGGCCAGACGTCGCCCTCCATCAATACCACGAGATCCGGACGCACCCGGTTGAGGGCACGCCGGACAACCAGCGAGAAGTCCAGCGGCCAGCGAAATACCGTATGGGCGGGAGCAAAGAGCCTCCTGGCGCCGGCGGCGCCGGTGTCGGTGCTCGTGGAAATCACCAGTCGGTAGTCGGGCAGTTGACTGTGAAGCTCCCTCACCACCGAAGCGAGAGTGTTTACCTCGCCCAGCGACACGCCGTGAAGCCAGATCACCGGTTGGAGCCCGTAACGGATGGGCGAAGCGCCGAAGCGCTCGGCGATACCGTCGCGATACCGCCCGTGGCGGATCATCCTGTACAACCACCACGGACTGAGCACCAGCAGTGCCGCGGCATAAATTACATCCAAAAGCATACCCATGGCCTCAAGTATGCGTAGGCGGAGGTGAGGTGTCAATGCGCGGGTGGATTACTTGGTTCCCTCGACCCCTTTTACGGTGTATTTCTCGATTGCCGCGGTCAGGTCGACGCCGTTTATGTTCGCCAGCGTGTTCAACCACGCCAGCACGTCGGCGAACTCTTCTTCCTTGTTGGCCTGGTCGTCTCCGGCCAGAGCGGTCGCAAGTTCGCCGATCTCCTCGATGAACCACATGAAGGTCCCGGGCGTTCCACGCTCCGAATCGCGCCGGCCGTACTGCTCGAGGATGAAGTTCTGAAACTCTCTGATCGTCACGTCGTGGACGCCCTGGGGCGACGCCTGCTGGGAATCTGTCATGTTCAACTGTCTTCCTTGATGCTTTGCATTGCCGCCTCGATCATCAGTTTGACCCTTCTCGCCTGGCTGCCCGCGTCGATTGACAGGGCCTTATCCGCCGCGTTCTGAGCCCGCTGGAGTTCTTCCACGCTCCGGTTGGCCCGCCCGGCGAGGTATCGCATCATAGCCATTTTCGTCCAGGCGTCTGCGGAATCCTTCTCCAGCAGGCAGACCGAACCGATGGCGGCGATGGCCTTGTCGTAACGCCTGGCCGAACGGTGTATCGACGCGATTGCCTCGTAGGCGCTGGCTTCGTAGGGGTTGATCCGAACGATCTGTTTGAAGTACTGAAGGGCCTGGTCGTCATCTTCAGCGGCGAGGCAGATATCGGCGATCTGTCGCGCGTATTTGGGGTCTTTCAGCGTGCGGCGGTGCAGTTCTATGAGGTTGGGCAGAGCTTTTTTCGGTTGGCCCATTTGAACGTACTTGCCCGCCAACTGCTCGTAGGGCCAGGGGTCCAGGGGCATGCGCTGCTTCAGCAGTTCCAGCGCCGCGATCGCCTTGGGCCAGTTTCGTTTCTTCAGATAGCACTCCGACAGCACTCGGGGCGAGGTTCGAGATTTGTGGTTCAGGCTCTCGAGTTTGTCGGCGGTCTTGATTGCCGCATCGTGCTTTTTCTGGCGGAGTTGGCAGAGTGCGAGAACTGCCAGCGCCTTGACCTGTTTGGGGTCGAGTTTCAGGGCGGCCTGTGCGGCGGCCTGGGCCTTGGAGTACTTTACGCTGCCTGGCATGGGGCTGGAGTACCACGCGATGGCCACTTTAGCCTGTGCGTCGGCCTGAGCTTTTTTGTCTCCGGACTTCTTGGCTTTTGCGGCGGCGGCTTTGGCGGTCCGGAGATCCGGCGGCGGGTCGCTGGGATATCCCCACTGGGCGATCTGCTTCTTGGCCCAGGCGGCGAAATCCTTGTCGAACTGTTTTTCGGTGGTCTTGAGTATTTTCGAGAAGACCTCTTTCTGGGTTAATCCGTCACGGAAGCCCTTTAGCATCGCCAGGATGGTCGGGTACTTTTTCTTCTCGATTATGTACTCCATGATCCACTCGGCTTGCGCGTAAGCCAGCGACCTGTCGGTCCGGCGCTTCGGTCTGATGAAGCCCCAGTCGAGTTCCTTTACGGGAAACAGCTTGCCCCTCCTCGTTGTGGCTACCAGCAGTCTGACCGCGGTGTAGTTGCGGCGATCGGGCTGCTCCCAGACCGCGCAAGACTCGGTGAACCAGTGCGGAATGCGATTGTCGGTGGCCGACAGGGTTACGCTGTGGGTATATTCGTGCCTCAGTACGGTCGCCCAGTTAAACGTACCGAACTGGGGCGATCGCTTCCTGTTGGGGGCGACCATCACGATAACCTTGCCCGTCGAGGCGCCTATCGTACCAACCCATCCCTTGCCCGACAGGCGAGTCGAGAACTGGTCGTGCATCGGGAAAAATTCGATCATCGTCTTGCCCGGCGGACGGTGGTCGAAGTCGTCGCATATCTCCTCGTAAATCTCTTCCATGTATCCTGCGACGAGGTCCAGGAGTACCGCATCGTGGCGTCCGTCAACCTTGATGATGAAATGATCGGTTTCTTTGACCAGGAACTGCTGGAGTTTTTCGAGTATCTTCAGATAGTTGACGACGTCGGCGCGGAAGTCGTCGAGTTCGTGGGCTTTCTGCAGCGTTTTGTAGGCCTTGTCCTCCTCGCCGGTCTGCATGTAAAGCAGACCGAGGTTGGTCACCGGTCCTGCCAATTCCGGCGCCAATTCGATCGCCTTGAGATAGTGTTTTTCGGCCTGTTTGAACTGCCTTCCGGCGGCCAGCCACTGCCCGATCATGTTGGGCATGCCCGAATAGCGATCGTTGATCTTCGCGGCGGTATCGATGTATGGCTTTGCGAGGTCTTTCTTCCACCTGCGAATCTGCAGCGCCGCGCCCAGCGACAGTGCCTCGAGGTGGTTGGGATTGGTCTTGAGAACCTTCTTGATGAACGGTTCGACCAAGTCGAACTTTCGCCACTGCATCATGCAGACAGCCTTCAGCAGCAGCGCGTCGGCATGGTTGGGGTTGATTTTGAGAGCGGAGTCGGCCTGCTTGATGCACGTCTCGAATCTCCAGGTAGCCAACGACCCGGCGCCCAACCCGACCATCGCGTCGGCGCAGCGCGGATTCCGTTTCAACGCCAGTTTGAACTCCGTGACCGCGGTCTTCGCGCGGTGCTTGGACAGGGCGAACATACCGGCGGCCACATGCGCAGGCCAGTACCCCGAGTCCACTTCCTCGTACGCTCGACGGATATAGTTGTTGAAGATATTGTCGGCCTGCCCGGAGGCCTTCTGACCGGTGAGGATCACGTATCTGTCGAGGATCAGCCCAACAGCCACAAGCTGCTCGGCGTTCCGGCGATAGGCATTGTCGGCCACCACCACTGACATCGAATCGTATACCGTTTTGGCCTGTTCTTTCCGACCCAGCGTTTCCAGCAGGCGCCCGCGAATCAGTATCGCCGGGGCCCAGGTCGGACGAAGCTTGTGCGCCTTTACCGCGTGAACCAGCGCCTCGGGATATTCACCGAGTTGGGCATGAGCCTCGGCGACAGCGGTCCGCCACTTGTAGTCGCCGCCTGAAGCGTCGGATATGGCGGTGAGCGCTTTTCTTGCTTTTGCGTATTCTCCCTGCGAGCTCAATGCCATTGCCTGACCGATGGCCGCGGCAATGCGGGAATTTTTGGCGGTTGCGGCCTTGGCGTAAAGGCGCTCGGCGCCGGCGTAATCGCCCTTGAGGAACAGCTTCCTGGCCGCGACGAGCGGATCTTTGGTCTTCTTGCCCGGTTGGGTCGCGGGCTGTGTCGCCGGTTGTGTCGCCGGGGCGGTAGTCGCCCGATCGGCAGGGCGGGCAGAGAGCCCCTGCGGCATCGATACTATAAGCGCTGCCGTCAGAAGAACTTCCACCGCAACTGAGGTAATTCGGCTCTTGGGCATCTGATCCTCGTATTCGCTTTTGGTTACTGTTCCCGGTCTCGGCGCCCCTGGGTTTTCCGAAGCCCGGGAGGTATTGATTTAGACGCAGGAAACCACTGAATGTTCCAGGCCGCCGCCGCCATGTCGGTCCGCACCGGCCTCGGGTCCATTACACCATTATACCTTCACAGACCACTTGTAGTAACGAGCAAATTACCTTTGCGATTGCATAAAGCGCACAGAGCGGGCCGCCACGTT
Organism: uncultured Planctomycetaceae bacterium; assembly: GCA_964607575.1. Lineage (GTDB taxonomy): Bacteria > Planctomycetota > Phycisphaerae > SM23-33 > SM23-33 > BS750m-G57. The sequence continues at coordinate 71,960 of CAZSLS010000005.1, forward strand.
GAAGTTTCGGGCGGCCCGCAGGATGGTTAAAGTACTCGGTATTACGGCGCTTCGCTGATCGCCTCGACAGGGCAGGCGTCAACGCAGCTCGCACAATCGATACACAGGTCAGGATCTATCGTGTACTTGGGGTCCCCTTCCTTGATCGCTTCCGCGGGGCAGGAATCCATGCACGAACCGCATACCGTGCATTCATCAGAAATCACGTAAGTCATACTTTGCTCCTATTTGTCCTTTGGTTTGTCTTTCCCCCGCCTGGCGGCGGGGATATTCACTCTCACGTGTCATAATATCGCCCATACCTGTGGGAATTCAAGAGGCTTTTCAGCAATTCTCGCCGACCCGTCCGATAAAGTCCCGGCGCACTGTCGAAATATATCGATAATGATTCGAGCTTTGCACCAAACCGCTCCATACGTTAGCATTGCCGCGTATGACCGGAAGAGTTAAAGGCATCCTGTTCGATCTCGGCGACACGCTTATCGATTTCGCGCACGTCAGTATGACTGCGATGTTCCGCCAGGGCGCACGCGGGGGATATGAGTATCTACAGGAACTCGGTAAGTCCGTTCCGGGGTTTCGCAAGTTTCACTACCGCCAATTGTGGGCGATTCGCTGGAATTACATAAAGGCACGCGTGACCGGGAGGGAGTTCAACTCTCTGGACGTCATGAGGCATTTCGCCCGGAAATGGGGATACGAACTCAGCGAGCCCGAGTATCTTGAACTCGCCTGGCGATTCTACAAACCACTAAGCAAAGCCGCCACCATTGTGCCCGGAGCACCGGAAACTCTGGCGACGCTGGCGGAGAAGGGCTTGAAGCTGGCGGTAGTCAGTAACACGTTCCTGCCCGGTAGCGTCCTGGACCGCCATCTCGAGATCGTTTCTCTGAGCGATCTGATCGAAACCCGCATCTATTCCAGCGAAGTGGGATACCGCAAACCAAGCCCGAAGATATTCCAACTCGCTCTGGAACAATCCGGACTGCACGCCTGCGATGCACTGTTCGTCGGTGACTCACCCAAAGCCGACATATTCGGCGCACGCCGCGCGGGAATGGTCACAGTGCTTAGAGATCGCTCAAAGAAGCGAAGCAAGAAGATGCGTACCGCGCCCGATCATCGGATCGCGGATATGACAGAATTGCTGCAAATTGTCGCTCAGTACGAAGGACCTGAAGGGGAGTAATGCTGACGGCTGCGACCGAGCAAAAGCCCGGTCACCGGAAGCGGACCCTCTAAAGCGTCACCCATACCACCGTGATCATCGCAACTGCAATCGCCGCAAATACAAGCACTTCTGTAACGTCTGCCACAACTGAAAAAATTCGTTCCATATCAGTACTTCCAATACCCAGCCGGATTCCTTTCCGAGTACTAATATATCGGAAACACGCACCGAAATACTTCAGTTAATCGCCCAGCCCCCACACAAACACTGAAACTAACAAGATAACTTGCCCGCTGCCAATACTTTAGAAGAGTACAGATGCCAGATCGAGCGCAAAGGCTTTCGCTGCCTGCGCGACAGCCTGGCGCCAGTCGATGTCGGGGTTCTTGTCGAAAGCGTAGATAACCGACCGGCTGGCGTTTACGATCGCGCCGGTCCCGTCGGGTTTGAAGGATGCGGCGCAATCGGCGGCGGTGGCGCCCTGGGCGCCGTATCCGGGTACGAGGAATATCTGCTCGGGCATCATTAATCGCAGTTCACCGGCTTCCTGGGGATATGTGGCGCCTACTACGGCGCCTACGCGACTATAACCGCTGGCGCCTATGAGGTTCTGCCCGTGTCCGAGGGACGCGACTTGCTCGGCCATGTGTTCGTATAACTTCTTACCGGATGCGTTCGCGAAATCCTGCACCGTCGCGCCTGATGGATTGGATGTACGGACGAGTACGAATATACCCTTGCCGCCGGCGTTTCCTTCCTCGATGAACGGTTCGAGCCCGTCGGAGCCGAGGTACCCGTTAACGGTTACCGCGTCGGGGCATTTCTCTCCGCTTACGTGGGCCCGTGCGTAGGCTTGTGCTGTCGAGCCAATATCGCTGCGTTTGATGTCGCCGATTACCATCAGCCCGGCCTGGTGGGCGAGTTCGACCATGTCGAAATAAAGCTCAACTCCCGGTCCGTGGTAGATCTCGAAGTATGCGATCTGCGGTTTTACCGCGGGCACGATCGGAGCCACCGCCTGTAAAACTTCCGTGCAGAACTCGCGGATGGCGCCCACGCGATCGTCGCCATGCGCCTCGCGGATAGACGCGGGCAGGCGGTCGTAGGATGGGTCAAGCCCCACGCATACCGGAGCGTGTTTGCGTATTATTGCTGCTGTCAGGTCGTCTCCAAAATGTCCGCTCATGTGTACGTTATACATAACGGGTTGGCAATTGGCAAACAGCAACAACGGCCTCTTAGCCACGGATGAACACGGATACACACAGATGGCACGGATTTTGAAAAGGCAACGACAAAGTGGCTTAGGAGTGTCAGGCCGTTATATCTTTGGCCGTTGCCGCTGTCGTTCACTTGGGTATTGGGAATTCCTTGTTGTTGTTGGGTATTGATCCGTCGCCCTTGAGCCTTTGAGCCTCTGAGCCTCTGTGTTGAAATCCAAACCGCCCGATACCCGACAATGTCAGATCCGATTGCCCCCCAAAGATATCCTTGCACCATCTGATTGACAGGGTATCATGAGCCCTCACATTGTGTGAAATAGTAGGCGGTTAATCCAGCGTAGGGAGACAGATCATGTTCAGGATTGTGGTAGCTTTAACTCTTTTGGTGTCCCTGTCGATCGTGATGGTGGGCTGTGTAGACGGTGGTAAAGCGGGCAACGGCTCTTCCGTAAAGGCGGCGGATAATACGATACCTCGCATCGACCCGAAGAAGGAAAAGGACCTGGTGTCGCCGGATACTGATGTGGCGGTTACGATCACGGTCAAGAATCAGACCAAGTCGCCGGTTTCCATGCACTGGCTCAACGAGACCGCCGGTGACCGCGTTCACTACCACGACATCAAGGCGGGCGCAGAGATTCTCCAGGAAACCTTCCAGGGTCATTACTGGATCATTCTGGACAAAGGCGGAAAGGCGCTTGGCATTTACGAAACACCCGCCAAAGACGCCATTCTGCTGATAAAGTAGTAGATCCCGGACGTTCTGACAAACTTGCTTCTCCGGCCGTCTCAAGGTGAGTCAGTTGGTTTTGGCTTGGTGGTCGGCTGGTCTGGTTGCAGCCTGGTGGCGGGCCTTTGCTTTCTTGTAGGCAAGGCCTGCCATGTGGCTGCGTAGAACAGATATGCGTCATCGTACAGGAAGCATGTCACGTAGTTGCCTGAGGGGTTGATCCTTCCGCCGAGAGTGAGTTTGGCTCGCGCTTTTGGTTCGATTTCTATGAACTCCCAGACGAGCTTCTTGAAGGCGGTGGTCTGTCCAGCCAGTTGGGCCGAGCGGCGCATGTCGCCGGCGGACGACGAGGCGGCCGGACCAATCCCCGAAGCCGTCATGCCAATGCCCATGATGATCGGTCCGAGGTATCCCCAAGTTCCAGCTAGTCCCAGGAAGGAGCGGTGCAGCTCATCGCTCGATCACCGCTACTGTTATTATTGTCTTCCCGATCGACCATGGCAAATCCAAACCTGCGATTCGGTTTGCTCAACGCACCGTATCGGATACAATCACTGCAAATGTCCCGCGGGCCCGATGTTATCCGATGTGCATCGGGACAGACGTCGGAACGCCGGACAGAGGCGATCATGAACAGAACAATAACATGCGCTTGTGTGCTGCTGGCCGCGGCGACGGTTGCTTCGGGCCGGTGGAAGCCCGTCGGCGGTAAGCTGATGACGCGATGGGCCAGGGACGTTTCGCCCAAGACAGTACACAGCGAGTATCCGCGTCCGCAAATGGCGCGCAAGGATTGGCGGGGGCTTAACGGGTTGTGGGACTACGCGATTCGCCCGGGCGATATGGCCAGGCCGGCGAAGTTCGACGGGAAGATACTCGTGCCCTTTGCAGTCGAGTCGGCGTTGAGCGGTGTGGGCAAACGCGTGGGGGCGGGCAGGCGGTTGTGGTATCGGCGGACGTTTACCGTACCGCCCGGTTGGGCCAAACGACGTGTGCTGCTGCACTTCGGGGCCGTTGACTGGCACGCCCAAGTGCGGGTAAACGGTAAAGAAGTCGGCGAGCACAAAGGTGGTTACGACCCGTTCTCGTTCGACATCACAGACCAGCTCAAGCCGACCGGAGAGCAGGAACTCGTGGTCGCTGTTTCCGATCCGACCGACGCGGGAACCCAGCCGCGGGGAAAGCAGGTCGCCCAGCCGCGAGGCATCTGGTACACGCCGGTGACGGGTATCTGGCAGACGGTGTGGCTCGAACCGGTCAACACCGTGCATATCCGGTCGCTGCAGATCACGCCCGACGTCGACAAGAACGGCGTGCGAATCCGCGCCGCAGTCGCCGGGGCCGACAAGGGCTATCGCGTTTCCGTTGCGTTCAAGCATGCCGGAAAACGGTACAACAGCGTCATCGAACAGAACAAGGAGCACTTCCTTCGCATCAAGGACAAGATGCGATTATGGTCGCCCGGCGATCCGTATCTTTACGATCTTTCGGTTTCGCTGCTGAACGGGGAGGGTAGCCCCGTCGACGCCGTCGAGAGCTACTTCGGCATGCGGAAGATAGCCCTGGGTACCGACCCTAACGGTATTACGCGGATCATGTTCAACAACAAGCCGCTGTTCCAGTACGGTCCGCTGGACCAGGGCTGGTGGCCCGACGGACTGTACACCGCCCCGACTGACGCGGCGCTGAGGTACGACCTTGAGATCACTAAAAAACTCGGCTTCAACATGGTCCGCAAGCATGTGAAGGTCGAACCCGCCCGGTGGTATCATCATTGCGACCGGCTCGGCCTGCTGGTCTGGCAGGACATGCCCAGCGGCGACAAGCACGCTCCCTGGCCTCGCGACGGGCAGGAAATCTCGCGGACCGCCGCGTCGAGCGAGCAGTTCGCACGCGAGCTGAGGTCGATGATCGAGACGCACCGCAACTACCCCTCCATCGTCGTCTGGGTTCCGTTCAACGAGGCTTGGGGCCAGTTCCAGACTATCCGCCGGGCCCGCGAGGTCAAGCGTCTGGATCCCGAACGCCTGGTGATTGCGGCCAGCGGGGGTAACGATTTCGCCGCCGGCGACATCCGCGACATTCACGTGTATCCGGGCCCAGAGGCCCCGCCGGCGGTTCTGCGGCGAGCGGCCGTGCTGGGAGAGTTCGGCGGACTCGGCCTGCCGATAAGAGGACACCTCTGGCAAGAGAAGAAGAACTGGGGCTATCGCAGCTTCAAAACCACCGGGGAACTGGCCCGGGCCTACGAGGGCCTCATGACCAGGCTTCGCCCGCTGATCGACTCGCGCTTGTCCGCGGCGGTTTACACCCAGACCACCGACGTGGAAATCGAGATCAACGGGCTGATGACCTACGACCGGTCCGTGGTGAAATTCGAGGCCGACCGGATGGTAGCGGCCCACCGCAAACTTTACGCTCCGCTGCGGCGTCAGACGCCGGCGGAGATGACAGGCCTGCACACGGTGGCCTACTGGCGGTTCGAGGACGGACGGAACGGGGCCTTCGTACCGCATGACCGCAAGGTCAAGGGCGGCCTGGCCGCACGCGACGTTTCCGGCCACAAGAACCACTTGTACGCGTTCAAACGCGGTACGGCGGGGCGAATCGCCTCGTACGGGGCGCGGCGGACCGTGCCCCTGACCGGGCAGGCCAACGCCAGGTACCTCGACGATACCGCCGCGCCGGTCGACGCCGGTTCGCGCGACTTGTACACAAACCCGGGGCGTTCACGTACGCATATGAACGCCCTGAACGGTTTCCAGTTTGCCCAGTGGACCGTCGAGGCCTCGTTCCAACTGGTCTCGCTGGGACGCACCCACGGGCTGCTGGGCAAGGATGGCAAGCCGACGCCCGGGCCCCACGCGCCTCTGCAACTGAAGGTTCGCCGCGACGACGGTCGCATCCAGATCGAGGCCCTCGACGTCGCCGGTAAACGGCGCGACGTCCGCAGCACGTTCAAGGCAGTGGTCGACAAATGGTATCACGTTGCGGCGGTCAGCGACGGTAAGATGCTGAGACTCCACGTCGACAGTGGTGACGGTAAGGGCTACGTCCTCCAGGGGCGCACCGAATTTGCCGGCGCCCTGGTCAACAGCTACGGTACGTGGACTGTCGGGCGGGGGTTCTTCGGCGGCAAGATGACCGACGACGCCCGCGCAAAGATAGACGAAATCCGCATCAGCGCCGCGGCGCTGCGGCCCGAACGGTTCCTGCAGGCTCCAGCTACGCCGGCAGGGAAGGCAAAAGCAAACTGATCTCGCCGCGAGATACAGTCGCCGAAGACAGCATAGAAAACCATATGAAGCGATTTGCCCATCGAGGAGAACGTACATGAACGCAATCAGACGATACGCCCTGCAAGCAACAGCCCTGTCGTGCCTGATCGCAATACCGGCCCCTGCCGCATCCGGCGCCGAGGCCCCCAAAACAGAAGCGAAGCGAATCCTCGGCGCCAATGACCCCGCGAAGATTCCGCCCAAACAGTTTCTATCAGCTTCGGGCATCAAGGGCGGGCTTGTTGTTGTTATGGGATGTCAGAATCCAACCCTGCTAACAGAGCTGCGAGCAAGCGAAAGCTATCTTGTCCATGGACTGGACATCGATCAGAAACGCATCGACGCCGCGCGCAAACATATCATGGCGAAGGGACTTTACGGGAAGGTGTCGGTAGACATCTGGGACGGGAAACAACTGCCATATGCTGACAATATCGTCAATCTTATAGTTGACGTGAGTGTCACAGAAGAAGTTTCGCGTGATGAGGTCACTCGTGTTCTGGCGCCCAGGGGCGTGGCGATACTGAACGTCTTTGTTCGGGCGGGCAGAAATGATGGAAAAGCGGCCACCTCGATCAGAGATCTGGGCCACAGTTCGTTTGACAAATTCATTAAACCCGTCCCGAAAGATATCGACGAATGGACGCACTACCTTCACTCTCCGAGCAACAACGCCGTCGCCAAAGACACCGTCGTCGGACCGCCGAAACGCGTGCAATGGATTTGCGGTCCGCAGTGGGCTCGCAGCCACGACCACCTGTCGACGACCAGCGCGATGGTCTCGGCGGCGGGAAGAGTCTTCTACATCATCGACGAAGGACCAACCGCATTTGCGGCGATGAAGCCCCGCTGGCGACTCGTCGCTCGCGACGCGTTTAACGGAGTGCTGCTCTGGAAGCGGAAGATCGGCTCGTGGGAAGGGCACCTGCGAGGCTTCCGCACGGGCCCGGCGGAACTGGCCAGGCGCCTGGTGGCGATTGGCGATCGGATCTACGTCACGCTGGGTTACGGGAAACCGATCACCGCCCTGGACGCCGCGACGGGTGAGACTGCAGCGACCTACGAAAACACCGCCGGCGCGCTGGAGTTCATCTGTCACGACGGAGTGCTGTACGCCGTGATCGGCGACCGCACGCCGGACAACACCGACGGGGCGGCGGTTCCGGTCGAACCGAAGAAGATCTGGCACTGGTGGCCGATCTACGGGGACACCCCGCCCAAAAAGCACCTGGTGGCCGTGAATACCGACACGGGAAAGCTGCTCTGGAAGAAGGACGACGCCGACAGCGTCGAGATGCTGCCCACCGCCCTGGCGGCTTCGGGCGACCGGGCGTTCATCGAGAACCCCACGCACGTCGTGGCGCTGAATGCGAAGACGGGCAAGGTGTTGTGGCGAGCCCCGCGCCAGACCGCACAGCAGCGCCCGAGTTGGACGGCGCCCACGCTGGTGGTTTACGGAGACGTGGTCCTGTCGGCCGACCGGGCGGCGGTTAGCAAGAGCAAGCCCGCTGCCGACGCCAAGAGGAAGGTCCAGTGGACCGTCAGCGCGGTCGGAGGCGTGGCGCCGGTGGGCAAGCTGATCGCGTTTTCCGCCGACACGGGCAAGAAGCTCTGGGACTCGCCCGCAAAAGAAGTCTACAACGCCCCGGTCGACGTACTGGTCGCCGACGGGCTGGTTTGGACCGGTAACCTGGTCCAGCGCGGCGACCCGGGCATCACCGCCGGACGCGACCCGAAGACCGGTAAGGTCAAGCGGACCAGGCCCCGGGACTCGACCCAGTTCAAATACGGGCCCGTGCATCATCGCTGCTATCGCAACAAGGCCACCGAAAAATACCTCGTGCTCGGTCGCGACGGTATCGAGTTCATCGACATTGCCACGGGCAAGGGGCAGAGCAACCAGTGGACGCGAGGAGCCTGCCAGTACGGCGTGATGCCCTGCAACGGGTTGGTCTACATCCCCCCGCATGCGTGCGCGTGTCACATCGAGTACAAGCTGAGCAATTTCAACGTGCTGGCGCCGGCGAACGCTTCGGCCGACAAACCGAAAGGAACTCCGCGCCTCGAAAAGGGTCCGGCGTTCGACAAGATTCCAGACCGCAAGACGAAATCGGACTGGCCAACGTATCGCGGCGATGCGAGTCGCGCCGGGGCGACGGCCTCGGTCGTACCGCCCAGGCTGACCAGCGCGTGGCAGGCAAAGATCGGCGATAAACTCAGCGCCGTCACCGTCGCGGAAGGCAAGCTCTTCGTTGCCGCGATTGACGAGCATACGGTCCATTGCCTCGACGCGAAAGACGGGCGCGCGTTGTGGCGGTTCGTCGCCGGCGGGCGAGTGGATTCGCCTCCGACGATCTGGTTTGGTCGGGCGATCTTCGGCTGCTCGGACGGGTGGATTTACTGCCTCCGCGCGCGCGACGGTGAGTTGGCGTGGCGGTTTCGCACTGACGACGTGGACCGCCGCATCGTATCGTACGGGCGCCTCGAATCGGCCCGCCCCGTAAGCGGAGCCGTGCTGGTCGTCAATGGCGCGGTCTACGCTGTGGCTGGGCGATCGACTTTCCTCGACGGCGGGCTTACGCTCTACCGCCTCGACGCGGCGACGGGCAAGGTGCTTTCCGCCACACCCGTCGACGGCGGCGCGCTGCCCGACGTCCTGTCCAGCGACGGGAAATCGATCTTCATGCGACACAAACGCTTCGACATGGCCGGTAAGGTGGTCGCCAAGTCCGTGGCGCACCTGTACAGTTCCGCCGGTTTCCTCGACGGCGAGTGGTGGCATCGAACGTATTGGCAGGTGGGCACGAATATGGGGTCGACTTGGGGCGGTTGGCCCAGGACGGGCAATCGCGTGCCGTCAGGCAGATTGCTCGTGCTCGACAAGTCAAACGTGTACGGTTTCGGGCGGTTGAACCAGTACCACCTCAACGGAAGTCACGTCGGAATGGGCAAGACGAAGTACCAACTGTTCGCCTGCGCCCGCTCGCCGAAACCCGCCAAGTCCGCCAAACCCGTCCCCAGGCGCCGCCGGGCGCCGCCGAGAATCACCGTCCACTGGTCCCGCGACGTCGGCGTGATGGTCCGCGCGATGGTCCTTACTGACAAAACGCTCTTCATCGCCGGACCGCCGGACATCGTCGGCGCCGAAGGGCCCAAAGGCGTACACCCTTACACACTCCGATCGCCCAAAACGCTGTCCGCCCAGGCCGCCGCATTCGAGGGCAAGAGCGGCGGGGCGATCTGGGCGGTCTCCGCGGACGACGGTAAAACGCTGAACAAAATCGACCTGCCTTCCCCGCCGGTATGGGACGGTCTAGCCGCCAGCGGCGGACGCCTCTATATCGCCACTATGGACGGAAAGGTCTCCTGCTACGTCGGAAAGGATGGACAATGAAGAGATTCATCGCCTTTGCAGCATTAGCGATCTTCGCTCTTGGCTGCTCGCCGTCTGTGCGGTCGAAGGAAAAAACACTCGAAAACACCACCGTCAGGATAATGACTTTCAACATTTGGGGGTACGGTAAGGGGAGGAAGTTCCCGCCGGCACGAATCGCCGAAGTCATAAAGGCTTCAAAGGCGGACATCGTCGGCCTGCAGGAGAACCGCAAGACTGCAAGAGCACTCGCCGATATGCTCGGATGGCATTACGTCAAGCAGGGTCGCAGCGCCGCCCTCCTGACCCGCTTTGAGATCGTTGAGACCACGGAGAAGAAACACGGTATCAAAATACGCCTCGCTTCGGGACAGGAAGTGTTCGTCTTTAACGTGCATTTTCTCCCATCGCCATATCAACCGTATCAGTTGTTGAATATCCCGTACGGCGGCGCCCCGTTCATAAAGACCGAAAAGGAGGCCATCGCCGCGGCGGGGAAGGTCCATGGAGGGCACTTGAAATCGCTTCTCGAAGAAATCCAGGCCGCCCGGGACCAGGAGATCCCCATCTTCATTACCGGCGATTTCAATGAGCCTTCGCATTTGGACTGGACCGAGCCGGCCGCAAGATCCGGCAGGCATCCCATCAAGGTTTCATACCCCAGTTCGTCGGCCTTGACCGAGGCGGGTTTTGCTGACGCATATCGAACGGTTCATCCTGACGAGATGAAGATGCCCGGTTACACCTGGACGCCGGTCACCAAGATAACCGACCCGAAGGACCACCACGACCGCATAGATTTCATCTACTTCCGGGGCAAAGGCGTGCGCGTAAAGCGCGTGGAGATCGTGGGCGAAAACAGCAAGAACGCAGACGTGGTGGTCAAGGCGTATCCTTTCGATCACCGTGCGGTGGTCGCGACTGTCGGTATCGCAAAGCAACCGGGCGGTTCAAAGCCGAAGCCCCCCGAACCCCCCGGGAACTCCGTAACGCCACTGTCCCCCTGATTAGCGGCCGACAGAAAGTCGGCCTGTTCCCGCTCGTGCTGAAGATATGAAGAGAGGGCATCCTTAACTGTCTTTTGATACTCTGT
>CAZSLS010000006.1:0-81465 GCA_964607575.1 uncultured Planctomycetaceae bacterium
AGATGTCCGACGAGGAACTCGTCACGTTGTGGCGATCTCGAGAGCATCGCGTCATGGACGACTTCGCGCCGCAATCGCTCCTGCCCAGCCTGGTCAGCGGGATGGCGCTGGCCGAACTGAGGGCATTCATCGCCGAGAACTTCTGGGATGTCGACGAGGACGCCGACGAACTGGCGGGTATGCTGTCGGCAGCGCCGTCTCCCGACAAGACACTGCAGGCCAACGCGGGCCTGTTTGCGATCGTCGGCGGCGGGCTTACGGTCGAGAAGTGGCTCGTTGAGTACGGGCACCGCGGACCGGATGAGTTGGACTTGGCGTCTCCGCGCTGGCGGGAGAATCCCGGCGAGGTCGAGGCGATGGCCCGGCGTCTGGCCGGCGGTCAGGATCCCATGGAACTTCACCACGCGCACGTCGAGAAAATCCAATCGCGGACGCGGGAGTTGCGGATGCGGCTGACGGGGCGGCGGCTCGAGCGGTTCGATGCTCTGCTGAGTCTCCTCAGGCGGTATATTCCGTTCCGCGAAGACGGTAAGTATTACCTCATGCTGGGTTACGATCTGCTGCGTGATCTGGCCGTCGAGGCCGGGAGGCGGCTGGAGACAGGCGACGGTGTTTTCTTCCTGACTGACCGGGAACTCTGCGACGCCCTGACCACCGGCGCGGTGAACGAAGACCAGATCGCTCGGCGAAAGGAAGAGTATCGCGCCGAGATTCGCATTGTCCTGCCTCGCGTTATTGACGATGCGGCCATCGAATCTCTCGGTCTGCCCCCGACCCGCGACATCGCCGAGAGCTACGATGCATACGAACTTTCATCCGGTGTCGCGTCGGGACCGGTGCGGATAGTCACCTCCCTGCACGATACCGGCGAGTTGGGGCGCGGTTACGTACTCGTCTGCCGCTCGACCGATCCGGCATGGACACCGCTGTTTGTTAACGCCGCCGGACTGGTACTCGAATGCGGCGGGGCGCTGTCGCACGGCGCGATAGTAGCCCGCGAAATGGGAATCCCCGCGGTCGTGCTGCCCGACGCGACAAACCTGCTCCAGGAAGGGCAGATTGTCGCGGTGGACGGGCACAACGGCAGCGTTGGAAAACTCGGGCATACCGACGACGCATCGGAGAAGCGCAGCGCGGCGGCGGACGATGTCCGGATCGCTTCGACCATGGCGCCTCCTCCGCGGTCTGCCGGCGAGCGCATCGCCGCGCGGCTGCGGAATATCGCGCTGCTCGTCTGGTGCGCGTACCTTCTGGCGGCGATGTTCTGGCCTGTCGAATGGCTTTATCAACCGTCGCTGGAGGTGCTCGACAAGATTCTCTGGCCGATTGCTTCGGCCTGGGGGATGCCCGCGGTGGTGGTTGTGGTGGCCGGTTCGCTGGCGGCGCTGACGATGATCGTCCAGTGGCTGCTGGTCGACAATCGCCAACTCCGCGAAGCCAAGCGGCGGGCCGCGGCGCTGATGCGTGAGGCCAGGACCCTGCCCGCCGGTTCGCCGAGACGCTTGGCGCTGACGCGGTTGGCGGCGCCGGTGAACGTTCGCCTGCTGGCCGCGGCGATGCTGCCGATAAGCCTCCTGCTGGGCCCGATGATCATGACGTTCCTGTGGTTCCCGGTGCGCGTGGACCCGGCCAGTTGGAACGCCGCTCCCGGGGCGCCGGTCAGGGTCATCGCGTCGGTTGACGGTTCCCACCGACAGCCCGTCACGCTCCATACCGCATCGCCGGCGTATCTGGCGGACTCTTCGCCGTCCGAATGCAAGCTGCCTCCGATTGCCGAGGCGCTCGATCGACTCGCCGCCGACGCCTCCGGCGAGTTGTGGGACGCTGTTGTCGATTCCGACAGGCCTCGAAGCGAGTTGCAGGCGGACCTGAAAAAGCACATCGACGCCGGTCTGGGCACGCAGAATGTCATGTGGAAGATCAAGACGCCTCCGGGATTCGAGGGTAGTTTTCCGGTGACGATTTCGACGAGCGACGGAGCGCCGCTGAAGTTGGAGATCGTCCTGGGCAATTGCTGTCCACCGGCGCCCGCCGAGGTACTGAGCGATACCGCATCGCCGATAAAATCGGCCCGCGTGATCTACCCGCCGCCGGAGGCCAGGCGTATTTTCTGGGCGCCGCTGGCGTGGTTTGGTAATAATCAGTGGGACGCCGGATGGTTGCTGACGTATTTGCTGGCATATCTGCCGGTGATGTTCCTAGTCCGGCGGATTCTACGGATAGCATGAAGGAGACTACGTTTTGGTGAACCTGCGGAAGATTGTGGTCGTGTTTGCTGTCACTATGGTCTGGTCCGTCGATCGGGCCGAGGCGGTGATCAAGGTAGAAATGCCCGTCTCGCGGATATACGGGACATCCAAGGCGGTATACGTTGGCGTCGTGTCCAAGGTCACCGCGTCCAACCGCCTGGTCGACGTCAAAGTCACCGGTACGCTCCGAGGAGAATCTCCCGGCGATAGCCTCCGCATCCAGATCGTCTCGCCGGCCGATCTGATCGGTAAGGTCGCCTCAGACGCCCCGGTGATGCTGTTCGTCGGCAAGGCACGCGGTGGTGCGATGGCTGTCCTGCACCTGGCCGACACGTGGCTGCTGGCCAAACGCGCCGGTAAGTCGACCCCGCAGATATGGCGGGTGGTCCAGAAGCACAACGCCAAGCAGACCTTCCCCGGGCGGACGTCGGCGCTGGTCAGAGTCGTCAGGCAGATCGCCGGAGGAAAAGCCCCGATCCTCGACAGTACAGACGTTGCGTTCTTCCGCAGCCCCATACGCAAGCTCTCCAAACTCAGCGTGACCGGCGCTCGATGGATACTTGCCACCGACATGGATCATGACAGGAAAGTCGATCTGGTGGTCGGTACGGACAAAGACGTGCGACTGCTGCTGGCCGGTGCGGAGGGATATACCGACGTGACCGCCAAGTGGGGTCTGAAATCCGGTTCGGTTGCGTACCGGGCCGTCGTTGACGTGAACCGCGACCGCAGGCCCGATCTGATGCTCGGCGATACGATCTGGATCAACAAGCGCGGCACGTTCGAGGCCGTCAAGCTCCCGCTGCCCGCGGCGACTGCCAAAGATGTTCCGCTGGGGGTCGGCGTGATCCGTGTCAGCTACTACGGGAGCAGTCGCAGCAGGCCCAAGTTGCTTTTCCTGACCGCTTCGGGACGATTGCAGGTCATCGAGTACGTCGCTTCTTCGAAGAAGAGTAAGACCAGGACCTGGACCGCTGCGGCGCCGAGGCAGTTGTGGCCCGCCGACGTGCCGGCGATCGCTGCAGAGTTCGGGAATTTCGGCGATAACTCCAAGCTGCACGTGCTGGCCGTGCGCGAAAGCGGCGTCACGCGATACCCACTCGATGCTGCGGGAGGGGCGCCGGCCGATTTCGAACGCCTCACCGGCGTCAATCTCAAGAAGTACTACCAGCGTTACGCCGGCGGTTTCAAGAACCCGCTGGTGGTTGCTCTCAATGTCAACGGAGACCACCGCCGCGACCTGCTGATCGTTTGCGATACCGGCGGGATGCTGATGGTCAACAGGGGCTATGGGACGTTTCTGTGCGATTACGATTCCGGCGGTGAGATCGCCACCCACCCCAAAGCCGCGCCCAAACTGAAACTCACAGCCCAGACGCCTTGGACCGCCGTCGACCTCAACCGCGACAACCAGGACGACCTGCTCGTCCTCACAGCGGATGGGACACTCTACGAAGTCTCCAACAAACCTCGCCCCGAACCGAGCAAGAAGAATCGCTGAAAGCGCCAGGTGTAGCCAGCCGCTTGCCATCAGGCGCGTCTTGGATAGACGTAGCCCGGATTCTCGACTTCATGCACAACCGCTTCGCCGTTAAGTGAGATCCCTTCCAGTACACGATCCCTAAAAGCCGCGAAGCCGGTCCGATCGATGATATATCCCATATGCTCCTTTGGTTTGCTGCGGTCTATATGCGTGTCTATGTAACGGTAGATGTTCTTGAAAAGCGCCAATATCACATCCTCTTCGGCATTTTCGATAAAAGTATTGGCCAGCCTGGGATTGCGTTTTCCGGTGCGCCCCCCGACAACTACGCGGTAGAGTTTTCCCCCGCGTGAGAAAGCTCCGGTCGGGCACTTGAGGATACATTCGCCGCAACCAATACAGTAGTCCTCGTGACGGGTAATCCTGCAATTATCGATGCTCAGGGCATTGGTGATCTTCTTGCGGCAGTTGTCCATACACGCTTCGCAGGCGATACACTCGGCTTCATCGTAATCAGGAACAATATTACCGATAATGCCGATGTCCTGCATGTGAGCTTTAATGCAGTCGTTGGGGCAGCCGGTGACGGCAACCTTCAAGTGATAGTCATTCGGGTAAACCTCCTTCTCTATCTTCCTGGCCAAATCAGATGTATCGAAATTGGCGAATCGGCAAAGCCTGTTACCGACGCAGGCGGAGATATTTCTCGTCCCGGCCGACGGATAGCCCTCCTCCGGAGCATCTATGACAACGTTGCAGTCGCGCTCAATTCTCTCGATCATTGTCGCCATGCGGCGCCTTACTTCATCCCGGTCACTGAGCCTGATACCGGGGATCTCATACCCCTGGCGTGTCGTCAGATGGACTGTTCCATTACCGAACTCCTCAGCCAGTTCCTGAATGAGGCTCAAATACTCCGCTTGCATGTGCCCGCCGGGAACACGCAGCCGTACGGCCGTTTCTCCACGGACCTTCGAGACTCGGAAGGCATTTTTTATCAGCAATTTGGTGTCGTACATCGTCCTATTCCGTCTCTTTTCTGGTGGAGAACCAATACAGGAATCCGACGAAGAATCCGCCGCCGACAATGTTTCCCAGGCTTACCCAAAGCAGGTTGTAACCAAAGCCCAACCATGAAACGTCCGCCGCGTGGTTCATGAAGAGCGCAGTTGACAGCAAGGTCATATTGGCGATACTGTGTTCAAAGCCACAAGCGATGAAAGCAAAAAGACACCAGAAGATAAGGATGCATTTTGCGGCATCGCTTTTGGCGCGGCTGGAGGTCCACAGGGCAAGACAGACCAGCCAGTTGCACAGAATCCCGCGCAGGAACAGCTCGATTATCGGCATGTTCATCTTCTTGATGGAAACCGCCTGAATGAAATCGCCGGCCTTGTCGAGGGTGCCCGAAGCCATAACGATGTATGCCAACGCCATCGAACCGATAAGGTTTCCCGTCCAGGAAAAACACCAGACTTTCAGCAGGCCCATGGGCTTGACTTCCTTTCGCAGAAGACCGAGAGTCATGATCATATTGTTGCCCGTGAACAATTCCGAACCGGCGAAGACCACCAGTGTCAGAGCGATTCCGAAGGAAACTCCCATCACGATTTTGGTCAAACCCGTGCCCGCCAGCGGGGCGCCTATGGAGAAGATCAGGATGATTCCCAACCCCACATAAGTGCCCGCCAACGCCGAAGCCATCAGGTAGGCTGATTTAGATCGCTCCAGGAACGCCACTTTATTCTTTGCGCCCTTTGCCATTAGTTTTACGCTGTCTAAATACATTGTGGTATTCCTCTGTTTACTCAATCGATAAGCGATTTTGCTTCGACATAGTTGAAGACCGGGCCGTCGGCGCAAACGTATTTGTCACCGATTCGGCAATGTCCGCACTTGCAGACTCCGCACTTCATGTGTCGTTCAAATGACAACCAGATGTTCTCTTCCATCACGCCGTGGCGAAGCAGTTCTCTGACCGTATTGGCGATCATCAGCGGCGGACCCACCACCACGATACGCGTATCGGGGCCGATATCCTTGACGTCCTTGACGAACTGGACAACGAAGCCGATTCCACCGTCCCAAAGCTCGTCATCATCTTCCTTGGAATCCACCGTAAGAAAGATATTGCTCTGCTTCCGCCACTCCTTAAGCTCGCTGCGAAAGAGGAGATGCTTCGGCGATCTGAAGCCGAACAGCAGGTCGAGTTTTTCGAGTTCACTCGCCCCATAGCCGGTGTAGTGATCGGCAAGGGCCTTGACGGCTGCAACTCCCGATCCTCCGGCGATCAGCAGCAGGTGTCGACCTTCAAACTCATTGAGCGGAAAGCTGCTGCCGTACGGACCTCTCGCATGCAAAACGCCGCCGACGCCGAGACGAAATATCTGCGATGTCACCTTTCCTGCGTTTCTGATGGTCAGATCGAACGTGGAATCGTCGTACCGGCTGACGGAAATCGGCGCCTCGCCAACCCCGGGAAGAGAGACCATCATGAACTGTCCCGGGCGATGGGGTATCTCAAGGCCCAGGGTGAACGTCCACTCCGAGCGGGTATGCTTCTTTACCGCCAGGATTTCCGCGGGCTTGCTTACAAAGACGTTTTTCATCACGCCCATCACGTCAGTTGCTTCCGTCATTTCCATCAGTGCGTTCCTCCGGAGCCCGCTATTTCATTCATTCTCTCGATGCACTTGAACATACTGATGTACTCGGGGCAGACATCATCGCACCGTCCGCAGCCGGTACACATGTGGAATCCCGCGCGTTTCTTGAAATCTCTGATCTTGTGGAGAACTTTGTAGCGCATTCTATCTCCGTTGGGGATTCTAAAGTCATGATCACCTGCCAGGCGGGCGAAGTTCTTCACCTGGCATGACGACCAGATCCGCTTGCGCCTATTCCCGCCCTTACCGTCAGAGTCATCGATGTCCTGTACGGTGAAGCAGGTGCATGTCGGGCAGGAAGTGTTGCAACGCCCGCAGGCAATGCATCGCCTGGTGTATTCTTTCCAGATGTCGTCGGCGAAGATGGAATTATCTATCTCTTCGGAGACCTTCAGAGATGCGCGATCATCGGTCGCGAACTTGGGCGAAACGTCGGCGCTGTGGCCTTCAGTGAAGAACTCCAGAAAGTCGTCATCCTTAACCTGCACCTCATAACCGTCTGGAACTTCACGCAGGAACACGGAATAATCATCTGTGCGGTTGGTGCCCATTGAGACGCAGAAGCAACTTCCAAATTGCTCGGGGCACTCAAGCAGGAATACTTTGAGATTGGTCCTCCTGCGGGCGTAATAGGAATCCGCACATCCGCCGCTGCGGAGGAAGACTTCATCTGTGACTTCAAGCGCGTGAACGTCACATGCACGAAGAAAAACCACCGTTGGACGTTCCTCGGGCGTAACCTCCTCCATCCCGTTGGCGCTGCAGTTGAACATTGCCTCACGGGTTGGGAAGAGTACGGACTTGGCCGATGAGTGGGTCTTCTCTGAAAACACGATTTCCCGGAGGGATCCAATATCGCCATAAGCAATCAGATCCGTGTCGGAAAACCGGCCGGCACCGTGTTTCCGTCTTGGCGCAACGACTCTGTATTCAGACAGGATTCTGTCGAAAGCGCCTTCGGCTTGTACGCTTGTGAGTTTCATTATCGCTATTCTTCTGAGATTCGCTGTAATCGGGTTGATGTCATGCCTGCACATTGTCCTTTAGCACAATCCGTGCCAGTATGCGCCACTTGCGTCTAACGCCGGTTAATGTAACGATATACGGTAATCGGGGATAATCAGGCACGAATGGAATGTGGACCTATAAGGGACATATATGCAACATGGCCATATGCGCGCAACAGATATGTAGTCTATCTGTAGCACAGTGACATTGACGAATGTTCACGGGGGGGCATGGTGAAATATCCGGGTTGCCCCGTACTCAATTGTCGCACTTTGAGTTGTTGTTTCCTACCGATTGGATTACACTTATTGCACCGGGCAGTGTCGGCCGGCTTGGCAGGTCAAGAAAGGTCAGATGGGAGAAATGATGATGTTTTTGAAGAGCGGAATTGTCTCACTTGGGGTTGTCCTGCTGGTCGGTGCTATGACGCACGTCGTCGCCGGGGACCATGGTTTTGGCAAGGTCGTGAAATTGGGCCCGCAGGACCATCTGGTCGCCAATGAGAACCTGCTGGTCTATACCGCTGATACTGTTGCTTTCAAATTCATCCTGAAATCTCCCCGCAAAGAAACCTTGAGCCGAGCCAATCTGGCAGATCCCTCGCACTACAAGATCAGTTGCAATGGGTCTCCGGTCACCGGTTTCAAGGTGATCGGGCACTTGGTTCGCATTCATCACATGGGCCACGTGCCGAAGGCGTATTCACCCCATTACTATCGCGTGCAGGTCTACGTCAAGCTGCCTGAGGGGATGCAGGAAGGCAAGCGATACACCTTCACCGCCGCCGGGATTGCCCCCAGGGAAACCAAGGTGGTGATCCGGTGGTCCGACAGGAATGTGCTCTCCGAGGGTATAAAGGTCAACCAGATCGGCTATGTCCAGGATTCTCGGATCCGGCTGGCGTATTTCGGTAAGTGGCTCGGGACGGCGGGGGCTCTCGACAAAGCGATTACCGGTTTCAATCTGATTGACCTGAAGACCGGCAAGACGGTGTTCACCGGTAAGGCCTTCCTCCGTCACAAAGCCGGACAGAAGAATGAAGGTGCCTACAAGTCGGACTTTTCCGGCGAGAATGTTTACGGTCTCGATTTCGCGGCCTTCAGCAAGCCGGGTGCGTATTGCATCAGCATCCCGTCAGTGGGGCGGTCGTACTCGTTCCGGATCGGCGAAGATGTGATGGCCGAGCCGCTTTTCACTTCTATTCGCGCCCTGTTCCACGAGCGATGCGGTATCGAACTGACCAGGCGTCATACGCCCTGGATCCGGCGCAAGTGCAAGAACCACGTTAGGATCGCGGTTTATCCCGAGTATGGGAAAATGCCTGGCTTCAAGGAGATCGGGAAGTATATCAGGAACGCCAAGGCCGCCGGGACCATCAAGTACAAGGCGGTCAGGGGCGGATATCACGACGCCGCCGACTACGACCGCCGCCCGATGCATATCAGGATCGGCGAGATGCTCTGCTCGGTATACGATATCAATCCGAGGGCGTTCATCGATCGGCAGTTCGTGATCCCCGAATCGGGCAATGGCATTCCCGATATCCTCGACGAAGCGTACTTCGGCCTGTCGTACTACCTTGATACCCAGTGGCCCGACGGGGGTATCTCCGCCGGTAGCGAAGCCTGGGGACACCCGGAGAACCCCGGCGATAATGCCTGGATGACCAATACCGACAACGAGATCACTGAATACCTGCAACTGCCCGTTTCCCGGTCGGCGTGCTTCAACTTTGCTGCGTCCGCGGCGCATCTCGGGCGGTTGCTGAAGAAGTTCCCCGGCGGTAAGACCAAATCCGTCAGACTGATCGCCGCCGCGGTCAAAGCGTTCGATTGCGGTATGAAGAAGTTCCCGCCGAAGAATCTCAAAGACGAACTCCTGGCCGCACGGGCCGCGGCGCAGTTGATGCACTCGACTAGGGATCCGCGATTTGCCAAGGCGCTGGGGTCGCTGGGTTTAAAGAGCAAGAAGATCGACTACCTGAACAACTTGCCCTTTGCCTATGCCTTCTGTTCGATACCGGCGGAGGCGCCGGGTCTGGACAAGGCTTTTCAGCAGAAGGTCAGGAAGGACGCCGGCGGCGCCATTTCGTGGGCGACCGGCGCTTTCACCAGGAAGAAGGGCTATCTTCATTACAAGAATCCGTGGGCACCGATAGTGATGGGTACGCATTCGACCGGGCAGCCCTGGGCGCTTGTGTTGGCATGGAAGATCACGGGCAACCGGGATTTCTACGACTTGCTTTCAGCGTCGGCGGATGTCTGCCTGGGCGCCAACCCGATGGGCCAGGTCCAGTGTTCGGGCCTGGGTCAGAAGCACATTCTGCATCCGGAGTTTCTCGAGTCGATGAACGACAAGCTTGCCGAGCCACTTCCCGGGATTTGGGTCTACGGACCGGGCAGGGGTACGCACTGGATATGGACGAAAACCGTCAATTCTCCGGGGCCAAAGCAGATACCCGCCCTCTACCGCTACATCGACATCGACCAGTGTCCCGCTCAGACCGAGTTCACAGTCACCGAGTCGATCGCCCCGGCAGTAGTGATTTTCGGCGCCCTGGCCCCCAAAGACCCCAAGCCCTACAGAGGCCCGTTACCCAAGCCGAAATAACCTCCGGGGGCTGCAACTCTACCGCTTGGGGAATTTGACTGAGATATGCAGCTTCTCCTTGCCCCGCAACACGGTCAGTCGGACCGTGTCGCCCGGTTTGACTCTTGCCAGTTCAGCCCGGAGGTCCTCGATCCCGCCGATGACTTTGTCGCCCCAGCCGGTCACCACATCCCCCTGTTGCAGACCTGCTTTCCCGGCTGGCATACCTTCGATGACCTCCGCCAGGCGGATACTACCGTCGTCGGACTCGCCGAGATCAAATCGGACCCCCAGCAATACCCGTTTCCCACCCGACGAACTGTACTGAATCCGATCCTTCCGCTAGGCGAGAGTCTCAACCAGGCGGTCCACAATCCCCAGAATGCGAATGGCACCGGCCGAGTCGATCTTGTCGGCTGTATCCGATTGACGGTGCAGGTCCGGGTAGCCGCCCGTGCTGAAACAGATCGCCGGAATCTTGCGGCGATAGAAGCTCTCGTGATCGCTGGGGTTTTTGCCCGCGCGGGACACCGCGAGAGCTACGCCGCTGCCTTCCGCGGCCGATCGGACGAGTTGTTCCCAGTCATTTCCCGAACCCACTCTCCAGACGCCTACGCGGTTGTTCTTTAACCGTCCGATCAGATCCATGTTTACCATCGCGGTGACCTGAGAGAGCTTCAGGCCCAGTTCCTTGAGGTGTCCAGCCATGTATGACGAGCCCAGCAGCCCGCGTTCCTCGGCTCCGAACAAGGCCAGAACAACCCTCCGCCGATGTTGGGAGGTATTCGTCTTGGCGCGGGCGGTAAATCGTTTGGCTAGGATCAGGATTCCGGATGTGCCCGAGGCGTTGTCGTTGGCGCCGGGGAAGTATCCGCGAGATTTGGTGCGACGCCCGAGATGGTCCCAGTGCGCCCCCACGATAATCGCCTGGTCGGCGAGATTTCCCCGCCCGGGGAGCGTAGCAGCGATGTTATAGGTCGTTCCCTTGACCGATTTGAGGTTCACCTGTCCCGAGAGGTTGAGTCCGGGGATATCGCGGACGCATTCGGTTCCGTCATTGGCCCGGGCCTGCAGGCGGCCGATTACTGCATCGGCGTCAAGCTTCGCGTGTGTGAGGATTCGCTTGAACCCGGCGGTAGAAACGTGCAGGACCGGAAGTGACTGCCTTCGGAAGCCGCTGGACCTGGTTGTCAGGAGCGGCATGTTGGAAAGTGCGGGAGGATTCACGATCAACAACGCCGACGCACCATGACGCGAGGCGGCGATAGTCTTGGCCGCCAGGCCGGCGGAGTTCGACCATCGACCTGACTTCTTTGTCCAACGACTCTTACCGGTCGGATCATGCGGTTCGTATCGAAACGCCACCGCCACCTTACCTTTCAGGGCGTCCTTCTTCAATCCGGCGAAATTGTCGTACTTGCGTGGCTTGTCGGTTATCGCATAGCCGACGAAGACAGCCGGTCCGCTGAAGGTCCTGCTTGCCGAAAAGCCCAACGCGTTGAAGTCCCGTCCGCCCCGGAGTTCGGCGATTCTCTTGTCTGCCCGGATGGCGCGGAGTTGCTGACTCTGGGTTTTCGTCCCGAGGCTCAGCGTAAACGGTTGGTGATAGTTTCCACCGAAGGCGGGCTTGAGACCGAGCTTACGCAACTGGGCGACCAGGTACGTTCGTGCATGGCGGGCTCCCGGCGTCGAGGGCGCTCGCCCGCCCATCTTATCGGAGGCCAGCACACGCACGTACCGGCCGTACATCGCCTCCTCGGCGCGCAAAACAGCCGATTTCGGACCGGCGGGAAGCGGCGCCTTGGCGGACGCCAACAGCTGCGCGAAAGACAACTGGACCAGGGACAGCCCCACCACCAATCGAATCAAACTACATCGCCGCATGCTGAGTCCCTACCAAATATCCCCGACGGTGAAGCCTTCGGGGAAGGGGTCGTCTTCTTGTAACACATAGTCAGCTGTTCCGGTGATCCAGGCTCGACCGCTGATGGTCGGGATTACCGCGGTGTACTTGCCGACCTGTGTTTCTTCGATCAGCCGGCCGGTGAAGATCGTCCCGAGAATGCCCTCGTGGTTGAAATCTTCGTTTAACTGCAGTTTTCCCTTGGCGTGGAGGGCGGCCATCTTGGCGCTTGTGCCCGTGCCGCATGGTGAACGGTCGATTGCGCCTGTCCAGGTGGCGGGGCGGTTCCAGTCGAGCTTGCCGGTGGAGACGACTACCGCGTTTTTCATGTCGGCGTCGGGATGAGTCGCCGGGGCCGACAGGACCGCTATCGTTATGCCCTCGAAGCCGGGCTGGTCCGGGTGGACTGCGGGGAGTTGTTCTTGTGCGGCGGCTTTGACCATTTCTCCAATCCGCACGATGTCGCGGCCGTAGTCGGGAGTGATCTCCAGGCCGAGGGATGGGGCGTCGGCGATAACGTGGAACATTCCCCCGTAGGCTACGTCGACGACAACCGTGCCGAGTTGGGGTACTTCTACCGAAGCGTCGAGGTGGACCGCGAAGGACGGCACGTTGCGGAACGTGACTTTGGTGACTTTGCCATCGGCGCACTGGGCTTGGACGCGGATCAGCCCGGCGGGAGATTCGAGCGTTAGCTCGGTGAGTGGCTCGATCATCTTGAGCATGCCGGTTTCGAGCAGGACGGTGGTTACGCAGATCGTGTTCGTACCCGACATTCCCGGGTATTCGGTCTGCTCCATGATCACGTATCCGGCGTCGGCGTCGGGATTGGTGGGCGGGAGGATGAGATTGCAGTTTGCCGCAGGGTAGCCTCGCGGCTCGCGGAGCATGAGTTTCCGCAGGTTGTCGCCATGGTCGCGAAGGTACTCCATTCTTTCGAACATCGTGACCCCCGGTACGTCGGACACGCCGCCGACGATCACCCGCCCGGGCTCACCGCATGCGTGGGCGTCTACGGCTTTTATCGTTCGTTCGAGACGCATGGTGTTTTCTTGGCCGGCTATTAAGATTCCTGTTTCAGTTCTGCCTGCTCCCAACCTGTGCGGACGTCGTCTTGTTTGGTTGCCCGCCATTGGAGAATGAAGTTTTCGTCGCGGTCAGCCTTGGCGTAGTACATGTGCGAGGCGACGAACTTTCCGGAATCATGGACGAAGATCAGCAGCTTGACGATCGCGGTTTGCTCGGTGGACCGGTAGAAGGGCATCGCCGGTAGGGGGACGGGGCTGTTGGGCACGGGCATGGCGGGCATACCGACAACGCCTTGCTTGTATTCCAGCGCCAATGCGCCCGAGGCGACCTCGATGGTCAAATCGGCGTCGGCGCCCGAGTCGGTCAGACGCGATCCGATCTGGGCCACGCGAGAGCGGACAGCGACCTTTACGTACTCGGCGTCATAGCACTTGAGGTTCGTGAAATCGATGAAGACCTTCTTACCGGTCAGTTCGGGCATGTCAAACTTGACCATGGCGACATCGACGGCGCGGGTCAGCAGGAGCTGTTCGATCGCTGTCCGCGAAGTAGTACTGAACGTCCGGCTGGTACACCCGCCCGATGCCAGGGCGGTTGCGACAATAATACACGACAATATGCCAATCTTGTTCATCTGTAACATTACCTTTACCCGCGAAACCACCCCCGTTACCAGGCGACAGGATACCGCCTGGGTACCCGCCGAGGCAAGGATAGAAAGGCTTGCGATGGCGCAGCGGAGAAGCGACAATAATACCAGGCGTACCAATACACAGGAGAGTTTGACATGAGACTGCATAATATGTTGATGAGCATTCTGATCGTGATGTTGGTTTGCACCCCGGCGCTGGCCCAGGAAACCAAAGCCAAACCCCTCGACAAAGCGACAGTCAAAGCCAAGTGCCAGATTATCGACAAGGAACTGCGGGAACTGGAAGCCAGGATGTACGCCGCCCGCAAGAAGATCGAGAAAAGCGAAGCGATTATCGATTTGCGCAAGGAGGCGACCGACGCCGAGAATGCGTACCAGAAAGGGAAAACGGATGATCCGGCGGTAGTGGCCGCCAAGGCCGAATCGCGGGCCGCCGATCGAGAATATGATGCACTGCTGTTAAAGAAAGTCAGATCCTCACCGGCCGGAATGGCCTTGCTGAAGGAGAAAGTGGCCCTGGACAACAAGCGTGCGGCCTGCAGCCTGCAGAGCGCCATTGCGGAGATCAAGCTGACCCACGAGGATTCGCCGATTGTGCGCGCGTTGGAAGCCGATCCCATCATCGCGCAGTACAAGCGGGCCTACGCCGCCGCCGAGGGCGATGCTCGCGTCGAGGCGAAGGCGGACTACCAGAAGCTCATGAAGGCGACCCTGGACGACATGCCCGCCGCCCGGGCCCTGAGAGCGGAGATCAAGACCGCCAAGGCCGACGAGGACGCCGCCGAGAAGGCCCTCGACGCAGTCGACGATAAACTCGATGAACTGCGCGATAAGGTCAAGAAGTCCAAGGCCCCGGAACTCCTCGCCGCCCGCGCCAGATATACCGCCGCCCAAGCCGCCTACCAGAAGGCCTACTACGGCGGGAAGATGCAGGCCCTCAGGGACAATCGCGAGAAGACTCGCGCGGCGATCTACGCCGGCGTCAAAGAGGCTATCGACGGCGATCCGATCCTTGCCGCGCTGTCGAGAAGGATCCATCAGCTTGAAAGCCAATACAAAACGCTGGCGGGCAGGAGCAGAAAGCGCAGATCGTCCAGGAGACATTAGACCGCCGCGGCGGTTGCAATATCATGCATTCACCGTGTCGCGGAACTCGCCTGCCAGGATGTCCATGAACAGGACATCGTGGAACTCCTCGCCGTCGATCCGGGATTCCCGTCGCTTTCCGGCATGTTGGAATCCGCACGCCTCGTAGCATTTGATTGCCCGCGCGTTGTAGGAGGTAACGCGGAGCATGACGCTGTGCAGATTCAACTTCGTGAACGCGTGCTCGAGAATCAACATCGTAGTTTCCTGACCGAATCCCTTTCCCTGGTGTTCCTTCTCGCCTATGCATACCGAAAGCTCCGCGCGCTGCCACGGCCACTCGATGTAGGACAGACCGCCCATGCCGATCAGGTCGCCGGTACCACTGAGTTGGAGACCGAGCATCAGGCTGGTCTTGGTCTTGTGTTGGGATTCAACGCGCTCTTCAATTGCCTTCAGGTCAGCGGGGAAAGGCTGCCCGCCCCAGTTGAAGATCACTTCCATGTCGCAGTGCCAGCGATGAACCGCTTCGGCGTCGGCCTTGCTCAGACAGACCAGGTCAATCTGCTTGCCCGTAATGAATATTGCTCTGCCCATTATTTCTCCCTTAATGTCCAACGTTTTCAACGCCCGTAGTCTGCCACACGCCGAGTGCGCTGTCAACTTCGGCAGTGGGATTTCGCATTGCCCGGATCAACCTCGCCGGGTGCGCCACCGGACGTTCCGGCGAAACAGTTGGCCGGGTCCGACTCAATTGATATAATCTCGACAGACACCGTCGGCCGCATGAGCCAGAGGCCACCTGCACCATTGGGGCATCCTGCCCGGCGGTTTATCCATCAAGGCTGCCATACCGGGCAGGAGTGACAGATGAGTAAGATGAAAAAGAAGGAAGTTGAGGCACGCAGGCGTTTCACGGAGCATTGTTTGATTGCGGCAGACATTGACAAGACGCTCTTGACGCAGACGGAGGAAGAACGCAAGCAGTTTCTCGATAGAGTGGCGCCGCAATTGGTTGATTCGGCGAAAATGGGCATGAAGCTTGCCTTCGTGACGGGTAACAGCATGTCGCAACTCGCCGACCGCTTCCTGACGTGGCTTGTCGAGCATCTCTGCAACAATGATAACCTTGCCCTTCTCTCCCAATTCCACTTCTTCTGCAACTCCGGTGGCGTGTACTTCCACTTTCCCACGGACCATAAGAGCATCCAGGATGTCATGAAAGGCCACCCGACCGGACAAAAAGAACTGGCCGGTCCAATGTTCGACGTCCTGACTTCGCGAGGCGATGATGGTAAGACGTTAGTGGATCCGCAATTCGTAGATGCCAACTATCTCGCGCGGACGCAAATCCCCGCTGCGGAAATCGAGAAGATCACGAAGATTCTCGAGCAGTGCGGCAGGCACTATCTGAAAAAGATCGAGAAGGCAAAGACAAAGAAGGATCTGGCAAGTTACAACCTGTCGAAAGTAATGATGAAGCGTCAACTGATTCCCCCTTCGGCGGACCGGCGATGTGTGGCGTACGCCTCCCGTTCTCGACCTCGGTATGCGACAGTGCAAGTCACGCTCAAGCCAATACTGAGTTTTCGGCATGGGAAAACGAAGAAGCAATCGGCTTGCTTGTTCGGGAAGGACCAGAGAACCGAAGTGATCGAGAAAGTGCAGGCGAAGCTCGATAAGCAAGGCCTCGGTCACTACATTGCCAGGCCGGGTGGGTGGTCAAGCATCGACGTGACTCTGGAGAAACTCGACAAGGCATACGCCATGCGGTTTCTCATCGACAGTTTGAATCTCCAGGGGCACGCCCGCCAGGGACAACTTTTCGGAGTGAATGCGATCTACTTTGGAGACGAAGTCATTGTCGGCGGTGGAAACGACTACGCCGTCACCCGAATACCCGGTTTGCCTGTATTTGCGGTCAACTCAGACAGGGCTCTGGTGCCCTGGTTGTCTGATGTCTTCGTCCCATCAACCATTCTGGAAGGTCCCGAAGCCACGGCAGAAGCGCTGGGCGATCTGAACAAGATCGCAAGGACCTTATTGCAGTCCGCAAGATCCCCGAGAAAGAACAAGAAACCTCCCCATGGTTATTCGGAGAGAGGTACGGCAATCGACTCATTCAAGATCGAACTGTTCAGCAAACGGATTCACGAAAAGATAGAGGCATTGAGGAACAGCGAGAGGTTGACGTCGGACGAATGGCAGGTTCTCCATGCCTTTGTGACTCTAATGCACAGAGACGATGCTACCGGCAGACGTTGGCTCGCCATCCTTGTTGATGAACTCGACGCGATAATGACCCTGTTGTCGGAATCCTCAATATCCGCACCAAAACGACCACTGACACCACCGGCGATAGGGGACAGTTGAAGACAACCGAGCGCCCCTGCCACCGGTTGCGCGTTTTCGTTGCCAATTGCCCCCCGTTGCCGAAATATGTTACCCTATACCTGCCCGGCGGGCAGTTGCTGTGGCGCTTACTTTGGGAGCGATCAAAAATGATGCGACGGATTATTAGCGCTTGGGTGGGGGCTGTTTTACTTGTTATCGCAGCGGGCGGGACGACCGTGGCGGCCGCCGAGCCCGTCAAGGCCGATGCTGCCGGTGTCACCCTGGGCGACTGGTACTGCGCAGGTCCGTTTAAGGATGAATTGTTTGGGCTTCATCTCAAGTCGTTTAAGACGGTCTTCCCGCCGGAGAAACAGGTGATTGCGGCGGGTGGGAAGCTTGTTGATCTTTCTGCGGTCTGGGAAGTTGAGAAACTGCCCGGAATGACTTCCACCAGGCGGCGGTGGGTTAAGTTTGGCGATTGGAGCGACGGGTACGTCAATCAACTTCCGGTCGGTCCGCCGCCGATGCGGAATGAGACCTGCTATCTCTATCGTACGATTACTGCCAAAACCGCGGGCAGTGTCGAGATGCGGATCCTGGCGGTGGATAACATCAAGGCGTGGTTGAACGGTAAGGAAGTGGCGGGGGTGGGCAACCCGGGTCGGTCGGGCGCCTCGCGGTTCCCGGCCGGTTTGAACGCACAGTTGGAACTGGTGTCCGGAGATAATCGGCTGATGGTGAAGATCACTTCGATGCATGGTAGGCATGGGTTTGCGTTTGCGATACCGTCGCTCACGCCGTCCAGCAACACTCGTCCGGGCAGACTGGCGAGTACGTACAACCTGGGCTCCGGCGATGAGCCGTACGCCCGCTCGGGCAAACTCGTTGCGCCCAAGGCTATGTCGGCGTCTCACGCAAAGGAACGCGTTAAGGCGTTTCGGTTTGATATCGCCCCGATCCCGATGTACGACCCGGCGCGTCTGAAAATGGTGGAAGATCTCGAGCGGACCGCTTCGGCCACCAGCGGCGCCCGGGCGTATCTCAAGGTGCTGGCGGCGTTGAAACCGAAGATCGGCGGCGACGCGGTGGCCGCGGCTGGGCAGATCGAGAAGATGTGGCGCCGGCAGATTCGCAGCCTCGGACCGATAGCGTTTGTGCGCTGCCCGCCGTACCGCGTAAATGCGATCGCGCCGTACACCGCTCGCGGTGCCGGACCGGCGAGTATCTGCGTGTTCGATCCCGCCAACGAGAAAGAGCCCATGCGCGTGATCTACGACCGCCCGGGACTATGCATATTCGACATGAACCTGTCGTACGACGCCAAGACGATATTCTTCGCCGCCCGCAATGGTGGCGAGCCCTGGCACATATACGAGATCGGCGTCGATGGGAAGGGCCTCAAGCAGATCACCAATGGTTCCAGTAGCGACATATCGCCGACGGTCCTGCCGAGCGGAGAGATAATGTTCGTCTCGACGCGGGCCGGTACGCGAGTCGTCTGCCAGAAGCAGCCCTCGGGCCTGCTGTACGTTTGCAATCGCGACGGGTCGAACGTGCGGCGGGTGTCGGGCAATACGCTCAGCGACCACACGCCCCAGGTGATGAACGATGGGCGGGTACTCTTTACGCGATGGGACTACGGCGTCGACAAGAACGTATTCTGCCGCCAGAACCTCTGGACCATGAACCCCGACGGGACGCGCTTCGCCCTGTTTGGATCGAACACGAAGGAAGATCCAAACTCGTTCTGGGAGGCCAGTGCCATCCCCGGCCGCCCGGAGGTCGTGTGCGTCTTCGGGCCTCACCACAGTTATCACGCGGGTATGATCGGCCTGGTGTGGGACCGCCCGGTGGGGTTCCGAAAGGACGTCCGCGGCGAAGGGTTCAGGTGGGTAACCCCCCAGATGCCGTTTGTCGGCGACACGACCCTGTCGTGGGGCTACCAGGATCCTTGGCCGATAAACGAGCGGTTGTTCCTGGTGTCGTACGGCGGAGACGGCGGACGAAAGAACCGTTTGTATCTCCTGGACGATCGGGGCAATCGCAAGTGCATCTACGAGGCCGAGGGGAAAATGGGCTGCTGGGACCCTGTGCTGCTGCGCCCGCGCAAGACGCCCCCGGTGATACCAAACCAGTCGACGCCGGTGAAATACGCCCACCGCACGCCGGCGGAGGCGAACCTCAATCCCAACGACAAGCTCACCGGAACATTCCTGCTGCAGGACGTTTATGAGGGGCTCGGGCCCACGGTCAAGCGAGGCGAGGTAAAGTCGCTGGCGATTATCGAGCAGGTTCCCAAGTATGGCGACCCCGCCGGCGCCCAGATATGGGGTTATTCGCCTACGATTAGCCGCGGGACGATGTTTGTACGGCGGATTATCGGGACCGTGCCCGTCGAGTCAGACGGATCGGCGCACTTCACGGCCCCGGCGATTCGCGACATATCGTTCAATGCCCTGGATGCCGAAGGGCGCCTGATCAGGCACATGGGCTCGACGCTGCACATCATGCCTGGCGAGACTCAAAGCTGCCTCGGTTGCCATGAAACGCGGGGCAAGGTTCCCGCCCGCGGTCCGTCCGCCGTCATTGCCGCCAAGCGCCCACCGTCAGTGCCGAAGTATCCCTCGTGGACCGCCAAGGGAATACTCGACTTCACCAAGGTGGTCCAGCCCGTACTCGACAAGCACTGCATCAAGTGTCATTCGGGCCCGACTCCGAAAAAAGGCGTGGACCTCTCCGGCGACAAGACGCACTCGCACTCGATGGCCTACGACCAGTTGCTCGATCGGGGCATGGTCCACTACGTGCCCGTCGCGGGGACCGGACACGACAACAGCTCCCCGAAGGCCCGCGGTTCGTACGTCTCAAAAATCCGCAAGCATCTCGAAACGAACTTTTGCGTGAAAGAGCCGATCCCGCTCGAGGACCGCAAACGCATCTACATGTGGATCGACGCCAACGTACCGTATTTCGGTACGTACGAGTTCACCAACTCCCGCGTGATGGGCGGGCGCAGCCGCTGGTACGTTACAGACAAGCGCAAGTGGTTCCGCAGAGATTTCGAGCCCGTGTTCAACCGCCGCTGCCTGCCCTGCCACAAACGCTACATCACGCCGCAGACGTATAACTACAATCCGGGCGGTAGGGGGCAGATCATGGTTACCTCGAAGATATGGAACGATATCGCGCTGGGTTCGTTCCAGTTGGGACACGGGCGGATATCGATGATCGGGCAGATCGGGCCTGTGCATCGGATCAACCTGACGCACCCCGAATGGTCGCAGATGCTGATGGCGCCGCTGGCGAAATCGGCGGGCGGGATGGGCCTCTGCAAGGCTGCCGACGGTGGGGCAGTGTTCAAGGACAAACAGGACGCCGACTACAAGGCGATCAGCAAGGCGCTGCAAAAAGGCCACGACACTCTGATGGCCGACCCGCGCGTGGACATGCCCGAGGCCCGAAAACCCAAGAATCTCGAAAAGGCCCGCGAGAAAACTGCCGCCGCCGCGAGTTGGCGGACCAGGAAAGACGGATGGATATCGGCCAGCGCGACCTATCGCGCCAGTTCGATAATACCCAAATGGACCACGGACAAGGAAAAGCTGCTGACGGGCAAGCCGTACGCCAACGATTGGGCGTTCTGCACCGAAAGGGAGGACAATCCATACATAATCATCACGCTCGACAAGGCGTATGCGATAGATGAAGTGCATATCGTAAACCGCGTCAACTCGTGTCAGGAGTTTGCCCGCACGCTTACGATGTGGGTGTCGGCCGACGGGAAAACGTGGACGAAGACCTGGTCGGCAGGTGGGCGGCCCAGGGCGGACTGGCACGTAAAACTACCTAAAACTCCGAAGGCAAAGTACGTAAAACTGGGCCTGACCGAGAAGCAGTACCTGGACTTGAAGTACGTTTTTGTCTACGGTAAGTAGGACGTCCCCGAGCGTCGGTCCCCAGCGTGAGATCAGGGAATTCTGACGTCGCGGTAGGCGTAAGGTATTTAGGGGCGCTATAATAAAACTACAAGTCGCCCGGTGGAGTAGCCGGGCGAGTCCCCACTCAATTTAAGGATGGTCCGGATGGACATTCGAGAATCACTGGTCGCAAAGATTATGAACGCAGATCGGGCCGGAGCCGGCGCGCTGCTGGTGGAATGGGGCTGGCAGAACGGGTATAGGAAACTTCTCCCGGAAGTGCTCGAACCGGTTCTGCGGGAGATCGGAGAGTTGTGGACGGCCCCGGATGGGATATCCCTGGCGCAGGCGTATATTGCCGCCAAGGTAGCCGAGGACGTCATTGGCAAGATTGGCGACATCGTTGCGGATCCCGGATCCGATCCGGTCGAGTCGCGCGGACCCGTGGTCATCGGAAACATCGAGGACGACTTCCACGCACTGGGACGCCGAATGGTTGGTACCTTCCTCCGGACCGATGGTTGGGACGTTCACGATATGGGCAATGACGTACCGGCCGCCGATCTGGTCGACCAGGCCGTCGCCGTCGGCGCGAAGGTCATCGGCGTCTCGGCGATGATGCGTACGACCGCGGAGAACATTCCCGCCGTTCGGGCGGAGTTGGACCGGCGGGGCTTGACGGGCAAGATTCAACTCGCAGTCGGCGGCGCGGTATTCGTGCTCCGCCCGGAATTGGTCGAGGAAGTCGGCGGCGACGGGACTGCCGCAAATGCACTGGCGGCGCCGGCGCTGTTCGAGAAACTCGCGCGCCGGGCCTGCGGTGAGGAAAGCGAGTGAACAGTCGACAGCGCATCATGGCGACGGTCGCCGGCGATCCTGCGGACCGCCCCGCATTCACCGCCACGCTGAGTCTCTACGGCGCCGCCCTGACGGGCTGTCCGCTGCAGCAGTACTATACCAGTGCCGCGGCCTACGCCGATGGGCAGGCTGCGGTCGCCGAGATCTTCGGACCTGACATCCTCTTCACGCCATTTTCCTGCCCGGCGGAGGGAGAGGCCTTCGGGACAGAGGTGGCGTTCTTCGAGCACCAGCCTCCCAACGTGGTCCGCCCGGCGGTCTCGTCGGTCGAGGAGATTGCTTCTCTGGCGATACCCGACGTCGAAGCGCATCCCAGGCTGATGTACATTCGCGAGGCGCTGCGGACGATGGTCTCGGCGCACGGTCGGGAGCGGGCGATAGCGGGAATTGCGCTGAGCCCGGTTGGCGTGCCTCTGATGATTATGGGGATCAGCGGTTGGATGGAGACGGTGCTGTTCGATCCGCAAGGCGCGCGGCGCATGTTGGACGTGACGCGCCCGTTCTCCGTGCGGTGGGTTAACGCGCTGCTGGGCGACGGGGCCGACTTCGTTGCCATGCCCGCGGGAATGCTCAGCCCATTGATCGTGACGCGGGAAATCGCCGAGGATTTCACCCGCCCCGCGCTGGTCGAAGCGCTGGAGGAGGTCGACGGGCCTGTCATTCTGCACCACGCCGGCGGACCATGCACGAGGCATCTCGACCTGTTCGTGGGGCTTCCGAACGTTATCGGCGTGGTCATCGATAATCGCGACGACCCCGGCGAGGCCCGCAGGATTCTCGGACCGGAGATGGTGCTGCTGGCCGGCCCGAGCGGACCGGAACTACCCGAATGCACTGTCGATCAGATCGAGGCCGATTGCAGGAGCCGGCTCACCAGATGCAACGGCGATTCGAAGGCCATCCTGGCAACAGCGGCAGCCGACATACCACTGGCGACGCCGGCGGAGAATATACATGCGATTTGCCGGGCGGTCGGGGCTTATGCGGAGGGGGGGCAAGATGGCTAGTCGGGAGATCGTTTGTGTGGTCTGCGGGATTTTTGAAGTGGAACTTCGGGCGCTTCAAGAGCAAGGCGAACTATCGTATCCGCTACGTTTTCTCTCTTCGATGCTGCACATGGTACCCGAGGAACTCGCCAGGAAACTCACCTGCGCCGTCGATGCAGAACTCCACGCCGGGCGCCGCGTCATCGTGGTCTACGGGGACTGTCATG
Organism: uncultured Planctomycetaceae bacterium; assembly: GCA_964607575.1. Classification (GTDB taxonomy): domain Bacteria; phylum Planctomycetota; class Phycisphaerae; order SM23-33; family SM23-33; genus BS750m-G57. The sequence continues at coordinate 22,988 of CAZSLS010000006.1, forward strand.
CGTCGATGCCCGAAATGGTGAATCGACCGAACGTCGTACGCACCAACGGTATCAACTGTTGCGAGTTGCTGCTTGGGTCGCAGCGCTACCGAAAACTCCGCGCCGAGGGCGCGTTTTTCATGATGAACGACTGGGCCATGCGCTGGCAAGAGGTCTTCACCGAGAGATTGGGACTCTCGGAAACCAACGCAACCGACCTGATGCGCGAGATGCACGCGAAGCTGATCTATATCGACACCGGCGTGACGCTCCTACCGCGGGCGGAATTGGAGGCGATGAGCGCCTATTGCGGACTGGAATGGGAGGTGCTGACGGTTTCACTGGAACCGTTGCTGGAAACGATTACCGACGCGGTGGGGCGACTGGACGAGCAGGGAGAGATCGAGTGAGAGGTGCCTCGGGACATACCGACCCGGCGTATGCATCCTTCACGCTGGACATGGTCAACGGCCTGCTTCGCCATACGGGCAACGTGCAGCAGGCCGCCGACCACCTTACCGAGCAATTGCGAGAGGTGACCGGCGCCAGGACGGTCATCGTGCTTCGAGCGATGAGCCCCGAACGCGGTGGTCCGTGTCGCGCCGTAAGCGTTAACCCCCAGCGACGCGGAGCGATCGCCGATTCGCCCGAGGCTTCGAATCTGTTTGCGCTATGTGGCGATCTGGCGCAGACGGCCCTGTGGCGAGCGGGCGACGGCGGTCCGGCGGCGAGAGTTATCGAGGCGCTCGATTGCGGGCTGACGGCGGCCGTTCCGCTGCGCGTGGAGGACAACTACATCGGATGCATCCTCGCACTCGATCTGCCAGACGACCGCCAGGGGGATATGGTTGCGGCGTGTCTGGACACGGTCGCCGGAATTGTCGCCCTCGTGCTTCACGGCGCCTTCCTGAGCGAGCAACAGGACAATATCATCGAGGCTCGCACCGCGGAACTGCGGAGTTCGCACGCCTTCCTGCAGACCGTTATGGACGCCGACCCCGAGAGCATCCTCGTGATCGATCGCGATTATCGCATCGCACTGGGAAACCTCGCGGCGCGAAGGCGGGCGGGCGATGGCGGCGATATTGTCGGGCACAAGTGCCACGAGATCTGCCACGGAAACGACACCCCCTGCGACGAGACTGATCGCGTCTGTCCGTTGCGGCGGGTGCTGAAAACCGGCGTGCCGGTTACGGTCGTGCATAAGCATGCCGACGAGGGCGGCGACGGAGCGATCATGGAAGTGACGGCCGCTCCGATCTTCGATACCGACGGGCAGATCGTACAGGTTGTCGAGGTCGCCCGCGATATAGCGCAGCGCGTCCGGGCCGAGGATGAGCGTGAGAAACTGGAAGCCCAACTCCGCCAGGCGCAGAAAATGGAGGCTGTCGGGCAACTGGCCGGAGGGATCGCCCACGACTTCAACAACCTGTTGCAGGCGATCCTGGGCTACGGCGAGATGGCACATTCCGATGCTGAGCCGGGCGGCCACGTTCGCGATTTTGTCGAGGAGGTGCTGAAGGCGGGGCATCGCGCCAAGACGCTGGTCAGCCAGTTGCTGGCCTTCAGCCGGAGGCAGGTGCTCGAGATGGAGGACCTGGACCTCAATGAAGTGATCGCTGACCTGATGAAGATGATCCGACGCGTCATCGGTGAATATATTACGCTCGATGTTCTTCTCGGGCACGACCTCGGAACTGTCCGGGCCGACCGCGGACAGATCGCGCAGATCCTGACGAACCTTTGCGTCAATGCTCGCGACGCGATGCCTGAAGGCGGAACGATCACCATCGAAACCGAGAACGTCAGGATCGACCAGGAGTATTGCGAGTCCCACACCTGGGCCAGACCGGGACGATACGTACTGCTGAGCGTGACCGACATGGGCTGTGGGATGGACGCCGAGACCATGGGGCGAGTCTTCGAACCCTTCTTCACCACCAAGGTCGTTGGCAAGGGCACGGGTCTGGGCCTCTCGACCGTCTATGGCCTGGTCAAACAGCACGAGGGATATATCCAGGTCTACAGCGAAGTCGACAAGGGCACGACGTTCAAAACCTATCTGCCCGTGGTCGAACGCTCCGTGACGGCCGTCGGCGACAAGATCGAAGGCCCCATCCCGGGCGGTAGCGAGACGATCCTGCTGGCCGAAGACGACGAAATGGTGCTCACACTATCCGAGGCCATACTGACCCAGGCGGGGTATACTGTGCTGACCGCCGCCGACGGCGCCGAGGCGCTGAGCTTGTTCGAAGAGAACGCCGATGCGATTGGCTTGGCGATCCTGGATGTGGTGATGCCCAAACTTGGCGGACATGCCGTCTTCGAGCGGATTCGCCCCAGGCATCCGGATGTGCGCGTGCTCTTTGCCAGCGGATACAGCATGAACGCCATCCACACGAACTTCGTCCTCGACGAGGGTTTGGCGCTCATCCAGAAACCGTATCAACGCGCCAACCTTCTCCGCAAAGTGCGGGAGATGCTCGACCATAAATGACAGGCACAGGCAGGGTGGATGCCTAATTCCGATATCGCAGGTGTATATTGACATTTTCGCTCGGGTTTACTAGGCTCAGGGGGCGTTGGTTTGCATGAAGAACAGAAACCGATAACCCTCAGGCTGTTCAGGAGTATTAAGATGACGTGTCCCCGAAAAGTGTTGGCTGTGGTACTTATTTCGATTCTTTGTTTGCAGATTTCGGCGGTCCGGGCGGCGAATGTCGTCGGCGGGACACCTGAAGTTGTTCATGCCGACTGGAAAGCGCAATATCTCCAGACCAAGAACCAGATTGGAGGCAAGGGGCGGAATCGTTTTCCAGCCGAGCAGATCCTCAACGCACAGGCGACGATACTGGATACGGACAAGACCCCGCTGGACGTCGCCCTGCGTCGCATAGCGGCGGTTGTCAAGAAGCTCAAGGGGCTGAAAGGCGTTGGCGATCTGAGCGGGGCAGAAAAGACGATCGCCCAAATCAAGGCCGCCGCCTCCAAAGACGGCGCCGACGTGGAGGCGCTCTACATGACGTTGCGAGCGGCCGGTCGCAAGGCGATCCTGTCGAACCCGCTACTGAAAGCCGACGATCTGCTGTTTGTCTCACGCGGAGTTCTCAACGACGCATCACGGCGGAAGTCCGAGTACGACGGCGATCATTTCTGCGATCAGTACTACGGGCACAACGGCAGGACCGGCGGGGGGCTGTTCATCCTGAAGAACTACAAAACCGATGCTCCGAAGCTGGTGAACGTCGTGAAAGGCCTGAAGGTCCCCAGCGGTACGAACAAGGGCAAGCTGATGGAAGAAGGAGCGTTCATCTCGCCGGATCTTTCCTTTGACGGCAAGACGATACTCTTTTCCTGGAGCAGCGGCGTCAAGACGAAATGGAGCCCCGAAACCAGGTTCAGCGTCTTCAAGATCGGCGTCGATGGCAAAGGGCTCACCCGCCTGACCGACGGTTGCTTCGACGATTTCGACCCATTCTGGCTGCCCAATGGTCGGATCGTTTTCATGTCGACGCGTAGATACGGGTTCGGTCGCTGCCACGGCCGCCCCGTCCCGGCGTTTACGATGTTCTCGATAAAGCCCGACGGAAGCGACATGTACAGCATCGACTTCCACGAGACCAACGAGTTCCATCCCAGCGTCGACAATCGCGGTATGCTCGTCTACACGCGCTGGGACTACGTCGACCGCGACCACAACGGCGCCCACCATATGTGGCATTGCTATCCGGACGGGCGGGACCCGCGGTCGTTCCACTCCAACTACGCGCTGCCCTTCAGCACGGTCGATCCTAAGGCGCCCAAGCCCCGCGGAATTAACATGCGTCCATGGGCGGAATTCAACTGTCGTTCGATACCCGGGTCCAACAAGTACGTCGCCACCGCCGGACCGCATCACGGACAGGCGTTCGGTTCGCTCGTGCTGATCGACATCAGCGTCCCCGACGACAACAAAATGTCGCAGACCAAACGCATCACGCCGGACGTGAGGTTCCCCGAATCCGAAGGCGGCGTGCGCGGATTCGATAAGATGACGTATGGTACGGCATGGCCTCTGAGCGAGAGCTTCTACCTGTGCAACTACAAGGATACCGCCAGCCTGATCGACGAAATGGGCAACAGGGAAATCATCTGCAAGACCACCAACGGGCTGCGGATACTCGACCCGACGCCCGTTCGCGCCAGGAAGAAACCGCCGATTATCGCCACCCAGACCTACCAGGGCGAAAGGCTGAAAGCAGACTCGCCGACCGCCACCATAAGCGTGATGAACGTCTACGTCACCGACGAATACGGGAAACTCCCCAAGGGTTCGAAGATCAAGCATATGCGTATCGTCCAGGTGCTTCCCAAGTCGACCCCGCGTGCCAACAACCCGAGGATCGGACGCGGCGATCAATCCCTGGCGAGAATCCCGCTGGGCGTGGTCCCGGTCGAGGCCGACGGAAGCGTTTCATGCGAGGCTCCGGTCGGAAAGGCGATCTACTTCCAACTGCTGGACGCAAACGGAATGGCCGTTCAGTCCATGCGGTCGGTCACGTACGTTCACCCCGGCGAGCGGTTGTCGTGCATCGGTTGTCACGAGGACAAGTGGGGCGCACCGCCGTCGGCCGCACGCCCGCTTGCAATGCGACGGGCGCCTTCGGAACTCAAACCGGAGGTCAAGAATAACGTGATGTTCAGCTTCCATCGCAACGTCCGTCCGGTGTTCGACGCCAAATGCGTCAAGTGCCACAAGTCCAAGAAGGACGCCGGTCCCACGAATATGTCGTTCGGCGCTCTGGGCAAGTACACGTTCTACTTCGGGCATGGATACCACAGGAACATGTCCGGCGGAACGCGCACGAAACCGGGTCAGTTCGGCGCGATGTTCTCGAAGATGGGCAAGGCGCTGATGAGCCCCGGGCATCTGAAAGCGATGAAGGCGGGCAAGTTCACCGCCGAGGACCGGCGGAGCGTCTTCATGTGGCTGGACATGAACTCCAACGAGTTCACCGCGTACCTGGACGTGGCCGCGCAGAGGGAGGGAAAGATAGTCTGGCCGAAGTACGACGTGGACCCGAAGAACTACACCGGTGTCGAGAAGCGCAGCGCGGTGGTCACGGCGACCCCCGCTTCGTCGCGATAGTTTTTACCGGTTGCGTGGTTGGGATTCTCCCGCCCAGAGCCTTGATGGATTTGGCGTAGAAGGCGGCTTGGTCTTTCAGGCCGGTTCTTGCGCAGAACGAATATAGTGCGGCGAATCGTTTTACCGGATCGATGCGGGTGGCCCAGCATACTTTGGCGAGGCATTCGGGTCCGAGTGCTATCGGGCGGCTGTCTGATTCTTCGCGGTGGTTCGCCCCGCACATGTTGCACTCGTATGCCGTGCAGTGATACATTGTGAACATGTGTCCGGTCTCGTGCGTGGCGGTCTTCAGCGTCCTCAGCAGGAACAGACGGAAGTCGGCGGGGGACTTGTCGGGCTCACCGTTGCGATTGACCGACCATACGCCCACACGCTTCCGCAGCGAAGCCTGCCCGAACACGAAATTCCATCCCTCGCCCGGCCAGAGGTCCGTGGCGGTGAAAGCGATGTAGGCGGCGGCGTCTTTCGGAAGGCGGGGGTAGAGCACCTGGTCGAGCACGTAGGTGCTGAGTATCTGCTTTACGCGCCACCGTGGATGCACCCGCCGGGCCTTGGACGGTATTACCGAAAGCGGGAGGTCCTTGCGGATGACGACCTTCGTGTTGAAGTACAGGCCCATGAACTCCGCGGACAGCGCGACCGTTTTTCGCTGCGATTTTGTGAAGGCGCCCAGTGGCTGGACGTAGATGATATTCCTGGTTCCGATAGGGCGGACGGGTCCCGATGCCAGGTACTGGGCGAAGGTCTGTCCCGGTTCGGTGTGGGTGTCCAGCCAGTCGCCGTGTCTGGGCTTGCGGATCTTCTTATGCAGCGGTTTGAGCTTCGCGATGGCGGTCTTGAGTTGTGCGGCGCGGGTCCGGTCGGCCGGTGTGGCGGCAAGGGAACTGCTCAATAAGAACTGTCGCACGCATGCGGTGGCGACCAGGATTACTCCCGTACCCAGAAGCATTGCCACGGCGCGGCGTCTGAGTCGCCGCCTGGGGCCCACGTTGTCCTGCTGTTCCATTACTTGATTGTAGCAACGGACGAATCGTCAGGCAAAAAAAATGACTGGTAGTTGCCAGAACCCCGGCCGGTGCCTATCCTTGGGGCATATGGTTAGTAAGAACAACAGATTGAAGACGTGTGCATCCCGCAGGCGCCGGACCGCCAAACGGGCTGCGGGTCAGAAGGTTGACGCAATGTTGATCAGCAAGCCTGAAGATGTCAGCTACCTTTGCGGTTTCACCGGTGAAGACGCCACGCTGCTCGTCGCGGCGCGATGGGCGGTACTCATCACCGACGGGCGGTTTGGGCAGCAGGGCCCGCGCGAGTGTCCGGACATCGAGGTGGTCATCCGCAAGAAGGGAATGGCCGAGGCGATCAAGAACACACTCAAAGGACGCAAGATCCGTCGCCTTGGTGTGCAGGCAGGTTACCTTACTGCCGCCGCGGTCGATATCTTTGCGAAAGCCCTCGGGCAGCGCCGGGTTAAAACGCTTACCAACATCGTAGCCCCGCTCAGGGCGAGCAAGGACGACAGCGAGGTCCGCCTGATCCGCAAAGCCGCCTCCGTCGCCCAGAAGGCGTTCTTGCGACTGACGTCTCGCGGACGGAAGGCATTTGTCGGTCGCAGCGAGCGTGAGGTCGCGGCTGAACTGGAATACCTTATGCGTCTGGAGGGCGCCGATGCGGCAGCCTTCGAGACCATACTGGCCGCCGGTCCCCACGCATGCGACTGCCACTACAAGCCCGATTCAACGAAGATCCGCGCCGGTCAATCGGTCCTCATAGACTGGGGCGCCAGGGTCGGGGGTTATTGCAGCGACTTGACTCGGACCATATTCACGGGTAAAATCCCGCCGAAAATTGGTGAGATATACCCGATCGTTCGCGACGCCCAGACCGCGGGCATTAACGCCCTGCGGGCCGGTGTGTTGTTGAAATCGCCCGACGCCGCGGCGCGCAAGGTGATCGTTGACGCCGGATTCGGAGACAAATTCGTCCACGGGCTAGGTCACGGACTTGGTCGGGAAGTACACGAGGCCCCGGGTTTGGGCGCCAAGGGACCGGGGCGCCTGCGAAGCGGTATGGTCGTGACGGTCGAACCGGGAATATACCTGCCCGGAGTCGGTGGTGTGCGGATCGAAGACGACATTCTCGTCACCGCCGACGGACCAAAACGCCTGAGCACGCTGACCACAGATATCCGTGCGATGGTGCTCAAACGATAACGCCTCGGCGTCAGTGACAGGAGTTGCTTATGGACATCAAGGAAATCAAGCGGTTGGTCAAGCTCATGATCGACAACGGCCTGACCGAGATGAATATCGTCGACGGAGACCAGAAAATATCTCTGAAGAAAGGCCCGCAGGGAAGAGTGGTTATGGACCCTGTGATCCTGCCCGCGCCCGCACCGACCATTGCGGCTTCCGCCCCGGTGGTCCCTAACGGAGCCGATCTCGCACCCGCTGTCGACGAGCCCGAAAGCACCCTGATTGAGATAACCAGTCCCATGGTGGGCACCTTCTACAGCTCATCGAGCCCCGACACCGACGCATTCGTATCGCTGGGAGACCCTGTCGGAGACGACACGGTTGTCTGTATCGTTGAAGCCATGAAAGTCATGAACGAGATCAAGGCCGAATGCCGCGGTAAGATCGCTGAAATATGCGTCAAGAACGCTCAACCGGTGGAATTCGGGCAGGTTCTCTTTCGCCTCATACCGGATTGACGCCCACCAAGGAACCATTGAATGTTTTCCCGTATCCTCATTGCCAATCGCGGTGAAGTGGCTTTGCGTATCATCCGGGCCTGCAGAGAACTCGGTATCGAGTCGGTGGCGGTCTACTCCCAGGCCGACAGCAACGCCAGCTACCTCCACCTCGCCGACGAACGCGTGTGCATAGGCAAGGCCCCCTCGGTCGACAGCTATCTCAATATCCCGCGAATTATCGCGGCGGCGGAAATAGCCGACGTCGAAGCGATACACCCCGGATACGGTTTTCTCGCCGAGAACGCCCATTTCGCCGAGGTCTGCCAGGACTGCAAGATCGAGTTCATCGGACCGAGCATCGACAGCATGAAACTGCTCGGCGACAAGATCCGCGCCAAGGCTCTCGCCAAAGAAGTGGGCGTTCCGATGGCGCCCGATTCTGACGGACCGGTCGAGACCGTCGAAGAGGCCCTGGCGGTAGCTGAGCGAATCGGTTATCCCGTCGCCATCAAAGCCGCCGCCGGCGGCGGGGGGCGCGGAATACGCTTCGTCCACAATGCCGCAAGCCTCAAGAGCATGTACAGGCAGGCGCAGTCCGAGGCCGAAATCGCCTTCAAAGACGGTACGCTGTTCATGGAGAAGTGCATCGAGAACTTCCGCCATATCGAGGTCCAACTGCTCGGCGACCGCCACGGTAACGTGGTACACCTCTACGAGCGCGACTGCTCGGTCCAGAGACGCCAGCAGAAGCTGATCGAAGAAACTCCCGCACCGGGGCTGGACCCGGAACTCCGAGAACAAATATGCGATGCGGCGGTCCGGCTGGCCAGGGCGTGCGATTATTACAGCGCGGGCACGGTCGAGTTCATGCTCGACGAGGACAACAACTTCTACTTCCTCGAGGTCAACACGCGGATACAGGTAGAACATCCGATTACCGAAATGGTCACCGGGATAGACCTGGTGAAGTGGCAGTTGCGGATCGCCGACGGCGAGAAGTTGCCCTTTGCCCAGGACGACATAACCTCCCAGGGCCACGCCATCGAATGCCGCATCAACGCCGAAGATCCCGCAAATAACTTCCGGCCGTCCCCCGGCGAGGTCCGCGCATTTGTCGCTCCGGGCGGATTTGGCGTTCGCTGGGACTCTCACGTCTACCAGGGATACAATATCCCGCCGACCTACGATTCGCTGGTGGGCAAGCTGATCGTCCACAAACCGACGCGCGCCGAAGCCATCGCCACGACCAAGAGGGCACTCGATGAGTTTGTGATAGAGCCTACAAGAACAACTATCCCGCTCTGCCGCCGGATCATGTCCGAGCAGAGATTCGTCGCCGCCCAATGGGATACGAAATACGTTGAACGCGAAATGATGGACGATTAGCCCGACCGATGCGCCCCTGAAGGGAGATACGCGTGCTCAGTCCTGAAAACGTCAAGGTCAAGTCGCTTGGCGCATGCCGGATCCCTTCACCCATGGGTCTGTCGACTGTTATCGGCGACGGTATAGTGAACTACGTGCCCGACAACGCTCGAATGCCCGCGATGGTCGAATTGTCGAGCGAGGTCTCGGACGCCGCGGGGGTGTTCTTCGAAAAAGCGGGCCCGCGCCAGAATATCTACTTCGATCCGGAAGGAACTTCCGCGGCGATAGTGACCTGCGGCGGATTGTGTCCCGGGCTCAACAACGTGATCCGATCGCTCGTCCTCCAGTTGCACTACCATTACGGCGTGAAGAACATACTCGGTATCCGTTTCGGGTATTCGGGTCTCGATCCGGACTCGGGCAGGGAACCGATAGCGCTGACCCCCGAGTTCGTCGAGGATATCCACAAGGACGGCGGGACCGTGCTGGGCAGTTCGCGCGGTCCGGTGGCGACCGACCGGGCGGTGAACTTCCTCAGGCAGCGCGGCGTCAATATCCTGTTCTGCATCGGGGGCGACGGTACGCAGCGAGGCGCTCAACGCCTCTCCGAAGAGGCCGAGCGACAGGAATATCCGCTGGCTGTGATCGGGATCCCAAAGACCATAGACAACGATATCCAATACGTGCAGCAGACGTTCGGATACTACACCGCCATCGACAAGGCCAGAGAGGTCATCGACTGCGCACACAATGAGGCCCGCAGTGCTCTGGGCGGGATCGCGGTGGTCAAACTCATGGGACGCGACGCGGGATTCATCGCCGCCGGAGCCACCGTCGCCAGCCAGGATGTGAATCTCACCCTCGTGCCCGAACTGCACTTCGATCTCGACGGGCCCGGAGGCGTGTTCGATCTGCTCGAAAAGCGGATTACGGGGCGAGGGCACGCTGTTGTAGTGGTCGCCGAAGGCGCCGGACAGCATCTGCTGCCCAGGAATGAGGACAACCGCGACGCGTCGGGCAATGTCCTGCTCGAGGATATCGGGGTCTTTCTTACCGGCGAAATCAAAGCCCATTTCAAGGACAGGGACGTTTGCGCGACGGTCAAGTACATCGATCCAAGCTACATTATCAGGAGCATTCCCGCCAACTGTGAGGATGCACTCCTCTGCGACCAGATGGCTCGTAACGCGGTACATGCAGGGATGGCGGGCAGGACGGGGATGCTGATCGGATACTGGTACGATGTGTTCACCCACGTACCGATCTCGCTCGTCACCAGCCGGAAGAAGCAGATGTCTCCCGAGAGCGACCTTTGGCGAAGCGTACTGGCCGCCACCGGACAACCGGTGCATATCGGGCGCCGAAACGCCTGATAATGCAGGGAACAGAAAAAGGGGTCAGGGAAAGCGCCGGGATAAACCGGCTTGGGATAAGGAATGAAATTAAAGAGCCCTGACCTGCTCTGTAGAAAAGCTCAATATTCTCCAATATTTTGTTCAATAAAGACTTGCGCGATTGGACTTCGTCGGGTAGACAATGAAGGATGAGCACTACCAGCAAGTCGCCACGGAAGGTCGCGCTGGTCGCATTGGCGGTCGCCGAACAAACCCTGCCGCCTTACAGCCATCGATTCAGCCCAAGGACCTTCACCCAACCGCAACTGTTCGTCTGCCTGGCGATCAAGACGTTTTTCAGAACCGATTACCGGGGCGTCACGGCCATCCTGGCTGACATGCCCGATCTGTGCACGGCCATCGGTCTTCTGAAAGTTCCGCATTTCACCACGCTGCAAAAAGCGGCTTGCCGGTTGATGGCTTCAGCCGTTCCAAGAAGCTCTTGGAAGGGACCATTCGCCAGGCGTTGGGCGAACAACCGCGGGTCGAATTGGCGGCCGTAGACTCCACCGGAATGGAATCCCGTCACATCAGCCGATACTTTGTCCGCCGCCGATCACGCTTGGCAACCCTTTGGCAAACAACTTATTACACAAAGTATCCTAAGCTCGGAGTTGTCTGCGATTGCCAAAGCCACATTATCCTCTCAACGCTTCGCAAGCGGGGGCCGACGCCCGACATTAACCAACTTCGCCAGACGCTCCGTCCAGCCGTTGGTCGAGCTCAAATCAAGACATTGCTGGCCGACGCCGGATATGACTCCGAAGCAAATCACACGTTCACACGAGAGCAACTTGGAATTGAAACGATCATCCCTCCCCGTCATGGGCGTCCCAGCATCCGCCCGCCAACGGGCAAATATCGCAGATTGATGCGAGAAGAACTTGACACCGAACGCTACGGCCAGCGTTGGCAAGTCGAGACGGTGTTCTCAATGATCAAACGTAACCTGGGCAGCGCCCTGCACGGGCGAAGCTACTGGTCGCAGTGCAGAGAATTGATGCTTCTTGCGATCACACACAATATAATGATCATTATGCTTGTGGAGCTTTTCTACAGAGCAGTCCTGCCCCCTTTTTCTGGAGCCGTAAAGGAATACGATCCATGAGACGATTCGGAATGTTGGCGTGCCTGCTCGCGTGTCTGTTTGCTTCGGTTGGACAGGCGGTCGAACCGATCCGTCTGGCAAATAAGCATATCCGGGCTGATTTCAAGTTGATCGGTGGCGCGTGGGCCAACTGTGGTCTTTCGCGGGCCGACGGGTCGGATGCGATGAGACTGGTCAGCGACGAGTTCGAGGTTCTCCTGTTTGATGACACTCGCTTCACGGCCGCAGACTACCGGGCGGGCGACCCCAAGCGAATAATCGGCAACGATGGATCGCAGGTGATGGTGATCGAGTACAAGCCTGAAGCCTCGACGTCTCCCAAAGCGCCTCGCAGGGTGACGGTCGCCTACGAGCTTGGCAAGGGACCATATCTCCGCAAGATCGTTACGATCGCGATGAAAAAAGGCGAGAAGGTCGACCGACTGAGCGTGCTGCGATTCTCGACGTCGACAAAAGCCTCTCGCGGCGGGCGGGGCGAGGCGGTGTTCCTGGGCAACTGGTTCGTCGGGGCGGACTATCCGTGCTTCTATAGTCGGCATAGCGACGGATTTGCCAATCCCGATTATTTCTACCGCTGGGATTACATGATAGATCTCGCCGGCGGCGATAAGATTCTGGCCCCGCGCAAGGGTCTGGTGTCGGTGTTTCATTTTCCCGGATACGCCCGCTTGCAGGCCGGAGGCAAGTGGGAGATCGTTTCCAAACGTGCGGTTATCGGTTTGAGCAAGGCCAAGGGCGACAATGCGGAGTTGGCGCTGTTCGATTACATCGCCGAAACGCGAAAACCTCCTCGCAGCCACCTGCACTACAACAACTGGTACAGCCCCGAAGGCAAGAACCTCAGCGTCGACAAGTTCATCCCGAACGTCTACAAACCCATCAACGACAAGCTGAAAAAGTACGGGGCTAAACTCGATGCGATAGTGCCTGACCACGGATGGCAGAACACCAAGGCGTTCGAATACATATTCCAGCCGCAGGTCAACGCCACCCACTCACCGCTGCCCGAACTCGCTAAAGCTCTGATGGACTCAGGCAAAACGCACCTGGGGATTTGGATGGCGCTGGACGGGACGAACAACTCCACCGCACACGGACTGAAAATCGGCTACAAGCCCGCATACGCCAAAGGCTTCAAACGCGAGGCCAAATGGATGGCGGGCAAGGCGTACTTCAACATACTCGACCCGAAATACCAGCGCGACCTCAAGAAGGCGCTGAAGTTCCTGATCGTCGATGCGGGAGTGGACTATATCAAGCACGATTTCAACCACAACTTCACCAGCAACTACATCTCGCAGCGTCACGCGCGCGAGGCCTGCCTCGACGTGACGCTCGGCCTGCTGAAGTACGAACGGTCGCTTAATCCGAAGGTCTACCAGAATTACACCAACGGATCGTGGTTTTCGCCATGGTGGTTGCAGCATGTAGATTCGCTGTGGATGATGTCGGGCGATTCGGGCAACTCTCGCAAGTATCCGCACCTGGCGCATCGCGACCGTTCAACGTCGTATCGCGACGAATATTTTTTCCAGAATTTCAACAACCCCCAGCGCACCGCCCGGCCGGTGATTCCGATCGCCAACTTCATGACGCACGGGATCATTTATTCAGCCAAGAAGCCCTTCACCGACGGGCACGACCTGCTGGAAAACTGGTCGAATCACGTTGTGATGTACTACGCACGCGGGACGATGGTCAAGGAACTCTACCTCACGCCGAAGCTGCTCAGCGAGGCCCAGTGGGAAGTGCTGGGGCGGGCGTCCGACTGGGCGCAGCGCAACCAGCATCGCCTGAAGAACACGGTGATAATCGGCGGGGATCCGGGCAAGGGCGAGATTTACGGGCTTATCAGTTGGGTCGGTGGGCGGGCGATACTCACCGTTCGCAATCCCAACCGCAACGCTCAAACACTAACCGTACCGTTCGACTGGACGGTCTACTACCGCGGCGCAAAGGGCAAGGCGTACCGGGCGCGGGCGATCTATCCGTTCGTCGAACAGATGCCCTGGGTGCTGACTTCGGGCCAACCGTTCAAAGTAACGGTCCCCGGCGACACGGTGATCGTTTACGAGATTGATCCGGGCCGACCGCCTGAGACGCCGGCGGCCGAGGCCAAACCGTTACCGGTGACCAAGGCGACAGTCGACGGCGATGCGATCGTTATGAAGTTGCGGGTGCCTGACGAGGCGATGGAACGCTACGAACTGATCATCCAGCCGTGGGGTACAATCGACGTGGAACTCACCATCGACGGTAAGCCCGTTCCGGCCCGCCAATCATCCAAGGACGCTCGATGGAGCATCCACGCGTTCGGCCTTGCGTCATACCGCGGCAAGACGATAGCTCTCCGGGCCCGCCTCAAGGCCGACCCCGCCGCCAAGCGAAAGCCTCGCCCCAAGACTCCGACCGAAGCATGGGTCATCGCCGACCGTCCCGTAACCGCCAGGCCCGAGCCCTCCGACCGGCATCTGCCCAAACCGATCTCGCAGAACTATCGCCGAGTAACCCAAAACGTTCTGACCAAACGAAGCGTTCCGGTATCCACGGGCAAGTAGTATTGTTCGATGACCTGAGATGCGTCAGAACCCCGCGGCGGTGAGATCCAGCAGATCGACCCCGCCGAGGATCGGACCGATCTCCGGGCGGGAATTGCCGACATTTACCAGCGCATTTGCGGTGAGTGTTTCGGCGTCATCACCGAGATCGAAGAACGCTGCCCCCACGACGTTCAGGGACCCACTCAACAGTATCCGCTCTTCCAGGACTTCAAATAACGTATGTTCGTGCATTGCCTACTCTCTCCGTAAGTAGAGTAGGACACAAAACACCCTCGGGCAAATCGACCCGGCGACAAACAGTTATCTTCGACTTAAGTGATCCGCTCGGGCATGATCGCGTTGTTCTTCACCAGCCAGGTTTCGAGATCGGCTTTCATTTGTGCGGCTATTTTCGGGTGCTGCTTGGCGATGTTCACTTTCTCCGAGATATCTTTCGACAGATCGTACAACTCGACCGATCCGTCGAGATACCACTTGATGAGCTTGTACTTGCCTTGCCTGATCGCCCCACCCAGGCCGTTGGACCTGTGGAAGGCGTAGTTGGGGTAGTGGAAGTGGATGGCTTTACGCGTGAGGGGCCCCTTTTGCGTCAGCAGGGGCGTGATGTCCTCACCGTCGATGATCTGTCCACGCTGCGGTTGCAATCCGGCCGCTGACAGCAGGGTCGGGTAAAAGTCCGTGCTGATAATCGGCGTGGCGCAGGTCGTATTCGGGGGCACGATCCCTGGCCAGCGGATGATGGTCGGTACGCGAATCCCGCCTTCGTAGAGGTGTCCCTTGTCCAGGCGAAGCGGTCTGTTGTCGCCCACGCCGCCGTAGGCGCCGTTGTCGGACGTGAAGATCACCAGCGTCTCGTCGCGGATGCCCAGTTCGTCGACTTTCGCGAACAGTCGCCCCATGGCCGTATCCATCGCTTCGAGCATGGCGGCGTATCGCGCGTCCTTGATGCCCGGCCCGATGCGAGACTTGTACTTCTCGATCAGCGGATTCGGCGCCTCCATCGGCCAGTGTACCGTGTAGTTCCACAGTGACAGGAAGAACGGTTGCTTTTTGGCTCGGCTGGCGGTGATGAAACTCATCGCTTCGTCGCACAGGCGGTCAGGCAGGTACTCACCGGCCTTGCGGGGCTTGAGATTGTAGATCTTGTAGGGATCCCAGTAGGTCGGCGGTCCGCCGTAGCAGCATCCGCCAATGTTAATGTCGAAACCCTGGTTCTCGGGATTGAACCTGTCGTCGCCGCGGCCTTGATCGTTGCCCTTGCGTTTCCCGCTCATGTGCCATTTGCCCATGAAGGCGGTGGCGTATCCGGCGGATTTGAGGCGTTCGGCGATGGTGACCTTCTCAAGCGGCAGGACGTTGATTGTCTTGGCGGACTTGAGCTTGGCGCCTTTGGGCTCGAAGCGCGGGTGGTCGGGGATGTGGTTAGTGATCATCAGGCGGGCCGGCGACTGCCCCGACATGATCGACGCCCGCGTGGGTGAGCACACCGGTGCGGCCGCGTAGGCGTCGGTGAATCGCATACCATCTTTGGCGAGCTTGTCGATATGCGGCGTGTCGAGATTCTTGTTGCCTTGGCAGTGCAGGTCCATCCAGCCCATGTCATCGACCATTATCAGGATGATATTGGGCTTCTTGCCGGCCTTGCCGGATGCTGTCGTGGAGATTGCCTGCTTGCAGCCGCCCAGCGATACCGCCGCGGCGCCGAGTGCGACGGTTTTGAGAAATTCACGTCTGTTGTGTTGCTTCATGGAAGTTCCTTACTTTGGTTTGTACTCGGGATTGGGCTTGGGGAGTTTGGCTCCGACTGACTTGAGCCATGCGGTCAGCTTTGCGTCCAGGTCGGCGACCTTTTTGGGCATTGCTGCGGATTGGTCGGTCTTTTCGGACAGGTCGTCCTTGAGATTGTAAAGTTCCCGCTTACCGCTCTCGTAGCGGCGGATGAGTTTCCAGTCGCCCTCGCGGATGATGCTGTACGGCTTGATCCGCGTGCCCCACCAGTAATGCGGGAAATGCCAGTACAGCGTCTTGCGCTCCAGCCCGCCTGTCTGCTTTAGCAGCGGCATGAGGCTCAGCCCGTCGATAGTTTTGTCGGGCAATTTGGCGCTGGTGGCGGCGGCGATAGTGGGCAGGAGGTCGATGCTGCAGACGGGCGTGTCGCATACCGAGCCGGGCTTGACGTTGCCCGGCCAGCGGATGATGAACGGTTCGCGAATCCCACCTTCGTACGCGTAACCCTTGCCCTTGCGAAGCGGGGCGTTGTTGGTCGCGGGGAAATGCACCGCGCCGCCGTTATCGGATGTGAAGATGAACATCGTATCGTCGGTGAGCTTGTGTTTGTCCAGGGCGGCCAGGATCCTGCCCACCGCTTGGTCAACGCTTTCGACCATGGCTGCATACACCGGGTTCTTCTGGTTGGTGGTCTTGCGTGCCCTGTACTTGGCGATGATTTCCTTCTTGGCCTGGATGGGGGAGTGGACCGCGTAGTGGGCCATATACAGGAAGAACGGCTTGTCGTAATGCTTCTCGATGAAGCCGACCGCATGCTCGGCTTCGCGGTCGGTTAGGTACTCGCCTTTCTTCCGGGGCGGGAATGTGGCGATTCCCGCGGTCTTGCCTGACCTCGAGTACGGGTCGAAGAAGCTCGGCGGGGCTCCGATCTTGCATCCGCCGAAATTGTAATCGAATCCCTGCTGGTCAGGATGCCAGCCGGGAGGACCCAGATGCCACTTGCCCACGTGGCAGGAGACGTATCCGAGCGGTTTGAGCATCTCGGGGATAGTGACCTCGTCGTGTTCGAGCCAGAACTTGCAGATTGGAGTCAGGAGCTTTCGATTGCGGTGCGGGTCGAAGCCTTCGGGGTTCTTGCGGGCTTTGGCGGCCTTTGCGGCGCGGCGGTCGTGGCAGTGGATCCAATCGGTCACGCCGACGCGGGCGGGGTATCGTCCGGTCATGACAGATGCTCGCGTGGGGCTGCAGACGGCGCAGGCGGCGTAGCCCTGGGTGAACTTCATGCCCCCGCGACAGAGGCGATCGATGCTGGGCGTCTGGTAGTACGTGCTTCCAAAGCAGCCCACGTCGGTCCAGCCCATATCGTCGACCAGCACGAGTACGACGTTCGGTTTGCGTTTCGAAGCTCTCACCGCGGCGGACGCTTGCGGAACGACGGCGGCCGCTGCGCCGAGGCTCAAAGCTTTGAGGAAGTCGCGTCGTTGCATTTATACGCTCCTGACTAACTTCGGACGACTATAGCAGGCATGGGACCGCAAAGGAATTGAAATGCCCGCTGCAAACCGGTACGCTATGTTAACGCAGGCGGGGTGGTTCTATACAAAGGTGAGAAACGAAATGAACACAAATGGTATCTCGAAAGTTATTTTGGGGCTGATGGTTGTTGCGTTGCTTTGCGGGCGGGCGGTCGCTGAACCCGACGCATGGACCGGAGGGGCGCCTTCGGGAGCCGCGTATCCCGAAGGGGAGGCCGACCGGCGATTCGCTACGCTGTCCCGGGATATCAAATCGCGGGCGACGATCAACAAGTTCGCCGCGGAGACTTTCCGCAAGGAGTCGATGATACTCGACACCGACCGCGACCCGCTGGACGTGGTCCTGCGCCGCAGCGAATCGCTACTTGCGGATATCGCGCGCCTGCCCAAGGCGCCCAAGCTCGACAAGATGAAGACCGAACTTGCCGCCTTGAAAACCGCCGCCGCCAAGGTCGACCCGAAGGACGCTCCGGCCCGCCGTGCGATCTTCGACAAGGTCTGCGCGCTCCGCAGGCGGATCGCATTCGCCAATCCGCTGCTGGACTTCAGCGAGATGCTGATCGTCAAGCGTCTGTTGCCTGGATACAATCACATGTGCGACCAGTACTACGGTATGGCGCAGCGTCCCGGCGGGGGACTCTACGTTCTCAGCGACGTGTTCGGAGCCAAACCGCAGATACGAAGCCTTCTGGACAAGTCGGTGGTGACCACCGGGCGTCTGAAGGGCAAGAAGCTCTCCGGCGGTCCGAATAAACTCTGGAGGGTCCGCTACAACGGTATGGGAAGCAGCGGTGGCGACGAGACCCAGGGCGGATCGTTCCTCTCGCCCGATCTGTCGTTCGATGGTAAGACCGTCGCGTTCGCTTACGTTGAAATGACAGGCGACAGGAAGCACGATTTCCACACCGACCCTACAAAAGGGCACTGGAGCAAGGAACGAGCCTACCATGTATTCTCCGTCGGGATCGACGGGAAGAACCTCCGCATGCTCACCGACGGTACGTGGAACGATTTCGACCCGTGCTTCATGCCCTCGGGTCGAATCGCATTCATCACCGAGCGGCGCGGCGGATATCTGCGATGCGGGCGAGTCTGCCCGACCTACACCCTGTACGACATGGCCGCAGACGGAAGCGGTATCAAATGCCTGTCGTTCCACGAGACAAACGAATGGCATCCCAGTGTCACCAACGACGGGATGATCATCTGGACGCGATGGGACTACGTTGACCGTCACGGGCAGATTGCCCACATGGCGTGGACCACCACCCCCGACGGACGCGACCCGCGCGCCGTACACGGAAACTACGCCACACGCAACAAGCGCCCTGACATGGAAGTCGACGCTCGTGCCATTCCCGGTTCGAACAAGTTCGTAGCCGTTGCCGCCCCGCACCACGCTCAATCGTTCGGTTCGATGGTGATTATCGACCCCCGCGCCGAAGACGATGACGCGATGGGCCCGGTGAAGCGCGTGACACCCGACGCGGGCTTCCCCGAATCGCAGACCCACAAGCAGCGGTCGATGCTCTACGGACAGCCCTGGCCGCTGAACGAAGACTACTACATCTGCGCGTATGATCCCGGAGGAAGAGGCACCAGCGGGACAATGTACGGAATCTATCTCGTCGATTCCTTCGGTAACAGGGAACTGATCTATCGCGACCCGGCGATCGCCTCGCAGAGTCCCATTCCGATCAAGGCCCGCAAAAAGCCCCCGGTGATTCCGGAGATGTCCAAACGTCTCGAAGCCAATCCGCTCAAGGAGGCGACGGTCGGCGTGGTCAACGTTTACAATGCCGACAAGCCGCTGCCCAAGGGCGTGAAGATCAAATCGCTGCGAGTTTACCAGGTCTTCCCGCTGTCGGTCGCTTCGGCGCGGGTGACCCACGCCACCGGATGCCAGATCCCACAGGCCAGGGACTCGATCAACCTGACCCGCGCCGTGCTCGGTACGGTCCCCGTCGAGGCCGACGGAAGCGCCCACTTCACCGTACCCTCGGGCAAGGAACTGTTCTTCCAGGTACTCGACGAGAAGGGGCTGGCGGTTATGTCGATGCGGTCGGGCACGCATTTTCAGCCCGGCGAGCGTACGATCTGCCAGGGCTGCCACGAGTCCAAATACGGAGTAGCCACCTCGCCGTCGAGGAAGGTGACGATGGCGATGAAACGGGCTCCCTCAAAACTCAAACCCGAGGCCGACGGTACCAATCCGTTCAGCTACCCGCGACTCGTCCAGCCCGTGCTGGACAAGCACTGCGTCAAATGTCACGAGAAGAACAAGGACAATAAGGACAAGACCAAGCGAACCCTCCCGCTGGATTCGAAGATCGTCAAGACGGCCCGGGGTAGTTACATGAACCCGAAGACTTCCTACTTCGTTTCGTATCTGAACCTGGCGCCGAAGTACGGTTTCTACAATTACGGCGGTAAGAATTGGAACGATCCCAAATGGTACCGGAGCACGGCCGGCGAGTTCGGAGCCCAGGCCTCGAAACTTTATCAATTGCTCCAGAAGGGGCATTACAAGGTGAAGCTTTCGCCCGATGAGATGCGTCGCATAACCGTATGGCTGGATTCCTGCTCGCCGTTCTACGGAGTGTATGAGAAGGAAGGCGGACTGGCTCAACTCCGCGGTGAGATCGCCAAACCGACACTCGAATAAACGAGGTGGACAATGCGATATCGAATCTTGCCGGCGATGCTTGTCGTGGTCGCGGTCTGTCGGACCGCGCCGGCGGAGTTCCCGTTGACCGCAAAGCCTGAAGTTGTCGAGGCGTGGAAGGATATGCGTTTCGGTATGTTCCTCTGCTGGGGACCGGTCAGCCTTACCGGTAAGGAGATCGGATGGTCGCGGGGAGCGCCCCCCTGGGGGCGCCGCAAGGGCGTTCGCGGCGGGAAAGGCCCCACGCCGGCGGCGGTCTACGACAAACTCTACACCAAGTGGAAGCCCGACAAGTTCGATGCCGAGCAGTGGGTGAAAATCGCCAAGGACGCCGGGCAGAAGTACTTGATCTTCCTGGTCAAGCATCACGACGGATTCTGTCTGTACGACACGAAGCTGACGGACTTTAAGTCTACCGGCCCGGCGTCGGCGTGGAAGGTCGACGTGATGAAGCACGTCACCGACGCCTGTCACAAACACGACCTGAAACTGATAATCTACTACTCCCAGCCGGACTGGCATCATCCGGATTTTCTCGGTGAGAATCACCAGCGATATATCAAGTATCTCCACGGACAGATACGCGAACTGCTGACGAACTACGGGAAGATAGACGGGCTCTGGTTCGACAATCTCCGGGGACGCGGAAATAACCCCGCGGCGGCTAAGCTGTGGGACTCTGAGAAACTGTTCAAAATGGCCCGCGGCATTCAGCCGCACCTCATCATCAATGATCGCTGCGGGCTTGACGCGGATTTCTACACGCCCGAACAGCACGTCGGACGATCGGACACAAAACGGTCGTGGGAAAGCTGCATCACCCTCGGTACGCAGTGGGCGTGGAAGCCCGACGACAAACTCAAGCCGTACACCGACGGGCTTCGGATGCTGATCCTCTGTGCGGTGGGGGATGGTAACCTGGCCCTGAACACCAACCCCATGCCCGACGGGAGAATCGAACCGCGCCAGGTGATCAGCTTCCAGAAAATCGGAAAGTGGATGAAGAAATACGGGGAATCGATTTACGGCACGCGCGGCGGTCCGTTCATCTCGCCGGATCGCAACGCCCGCAGGTTCAACTCCGCGCGCGATGGTTTCAAACTCCCGACGAAGCGGTGGTGGGGCGGTTCGACCTGCAAGGGCAAGACCGTCTACCTGCACATCCTCAGATGGCCTGCCGATTCGGTCACCCTCCCGCCGATAGATCGGAAGATAGTCTCGCACTCGGTCCTGACCGGCGGTAAAGCTATCGTCAAGCAGACCGCCGGCGGTATTACTGTAAGCGTTCCAAAGGACCATCGCGACGATCTGGACACAATCGTCAAACTCGAATTCGACAGGTCAGTGGCGGGGATGGAACCTGTCAAACCGAAGGCCTATAAGCCGACTCATTGCAAAGTCAGCGAGAAGAAAGCAAAGGACGGAACCAGTCTGCTGACAGTGCGCAGGCCCGACGGAAAGACCGTCGCCGCTTACCAGGTCAAGCTCCGGCCCAACCATAGCCCCGCGACGTCTGAGGATAACGAACTGATCAGGAAATGGCGGGAGTGGAAGTACGGAGCGTTCCTCTGTTTCAATTCAAACCAGTTCAGCGGTAAGGAATTCTGCGACATCAAGGATCCCATGCTTTACGGTCCACAGCAATTGGATGTCAAACAATGGATTACCACCTTCAAGACCGCGGGCATGACGCACGCGGTGCTTACCGCTCGTCACACTTCGGGCTTTCTTCTCTGGGACAGCGCCACAACGGATTTCGACGTGGCCTCGAGCGGAAACAAGACCGACGTGGTTAAGGCCTACGTTCAGGAATGCAGGCGCCAGGGACTCATTCCCGGTTTCTACTATTGCCTGTGGGGCGGTAAGAACTGTGGACCTTCAGGAAAGAAGGAGCTTCCCGGCGCTCGGGCCATGATCCTGGCGCAGCTCCACGAACTCGCGACCCGCAACGGACATATCCCTTATTTCTGGATCGACATGATGAACTGGGCGCCGGCGGACCTGACGGCCCAGGAAATCTATGACTCGATCAAGAACGTCAATCCGCAGACAGTTGTGCTCTTCAACCAGCACATACAGGACGGTAGTCGGCTCAAGTACTTTCCAACAGATGTCATTAACGGTGAGATGATGCCTCCGCCCGCATCAGGCCACGCCGCAAGGCGCAAAGTCGGAGACAAGACCTATTACCTTCCTTTCGAATTCGAGCCCTGCTCCCAGAGCAGGGCAGGCGGACCGGGGGGCGTATACAGGAACTATTGCTGGTTCACTTACGGCGGTGGTAAGGGGTTCGCCCCCAGCAGACCTTTTTCCGTGCGGCTTATTTACAAGCATATCAAGCAGGCTCGCGACCGGGGCGCCAGCAATATTCTCCTGTCGTGCGCCCCCGACCATACGGGGCGGTTTCGCAAGCTGGATGTCGAGCAGATCATCCTTCTCTCGCGCGTTATGAAAGACCCGTCGCTCTTGCCTCCGGCGCCCATTACTGCCGGCTGCAAGGCGACCGCATCAGGCGTCTGGCCGAATCCTCGATTGGATGCGGGTTTGGCGTTCGATGATGACATGACCACACGTTGGGGCGGCGCCACCGACAGTAAATCGGGCTGGTTGGCGGTGGATCTCGGCGCCGAGAAAACGTTCGGACGCGTGTTTATCAGCGAGGCTTACGATCGGATCCAGAAGTTCGAACTGCAGATAAAGAAGGGCGATTCGTGGCGGACGTTTTATAAGGGCGCCAAGATTGGCGAGAAGTTCTCCGCGGCCTTTGCTCCCGTTACGGCGCGTCACGTGCGTTTGAATATCATCGAGGCTTCGCACGTGCCGACGATCTGGGAAGTCCAGCTTTTAGCACCCAAAGCCGCAAAGAAACGCCTACGCGAGTGAACGCAGGTTAGGGAGTCGGTTATGCGTGAAAGACTATCCGGACGTGTCCTGTTGCTCATTGCGGCAATTGGATGGTGCGTTTCGGTCTCGGCGGGCGCCGAGGGCGACAAGGCCTTAACAACCAAGCAGACCGAACTTCGGGCCAAGTTGAAAAAACTGCCGTTTAGAATCGTTTACGAGAGTTACCGGGGCAAGGACTGGGAGCTGTTCCTGATGAATGCCGACGGTTCCGCCGGTAAGAATCTCACCAATACACCCGACGCCGACGACATGTACCCCCACGCCTCGCCCGATGGTAAGCAGATATGTTTCGTCGTGGACCAGGGCAAGGGATCGGGCAAATCGCG
This sequence comes from uncultured Planctomycetaceae bacterium, assembly GCA_964607575.1. Classification (GTDB taxonomy): domain Bacteria; phylum Planctomycetota; class Phycisphaerae; order SM23-33; family SM23-33; genus BS750m-G57. Next base: position 46,379 of record CAZSLS010000006.1, read on the forward strand.
CAGCGTTTACGTGATCGGCGCTGATGGTAAGGGGCGGCGCATGATCGCACGCGATGCCCGCCAACCGTGTTGGAGCCCCGATGGGCGGAAGATCGCCTACCTGCCGGCAGAGTTCAAGCGATTCACGCTTAAGGATTTCGCCACCAAAGGCGTGGTGGTCTTCGACCTGAAGACCGCCAAGGGCGCCCCGCATCCCAACGCGAAGCTCCATCACCTATACAACCTCTGCTGGTCGCCCGCCGGCGGGTGGTTCACCGCCACCGTACACGGAGGAATGGGCCACAAGCACGCGAATCTGGCGTTCGAGGCCGGCGGGACGAAGGTCTTCAAACTGCCCGGCGTCAATGGATGCCGCCCCGACATCAGCCCGGACGGGAAGAAAATATCCTGGAACCCCTCCGACCATGCGATCTGCGTCGGCGACCTGCAACTAGGCGCCTCGGGGCCGAAGGTGACAAACATTCGCAAGCTTGTCACGTGCGATAAAAAACATGAGGTGTATCACTCAGACTGGTCGCCGGACGGAAAGTACGTCGCGTTCTCATACGGGCCGAAGGGGGGCGAACAGGTTGGCTCGATGGCAAAAGGGTGGCATATCGCCGTCGCCGACGCCGCCGCGGACAACGTGTGGGTCACGGTTACCAAAGACGGTCTCTGCAACAAGGAGGCCGACTGGGTCGCCATTGCCCCGGCGGCGAGTTCGAAACAGGCGCGGTTGCGGGCGGAACTCAGCGAACTGCCGCACAAGATCGTCCATGAGAGTTATCGCAAGGGTAACTGGGATTTGTTCATGATGGCCGCTGACGGGTCGACGCCGGTCAACCTTACCAAAACGTCCGACACCCAGGAAATGTACCCGCACGCATCGCCCGACGGCAAGAAGATCAGCTTTGTTGCCGACGAGGGGACCGGCAGGGACAGGCAGCGAAACGTGTATCTCATGAACGCCGACGGGACGGGCCGTACGCTGGTGGCGAAAAACGCCCGCCAGCCCTGCTGGAGCCCCGACGCATCCAAACTGCTCTACGCCAGGGGCGAGTATAAGCGGTTTACATACAGCAGCTACGGAACGAAGGAACTGGTATTCTACGACCCGGTCGCCAGGCAACACACCCCGCACCCCAACACATCACTCCTTCACGCGACGTACCTTTGCTGGGCGCCGGGGGAGAAGTGGATTTTCGCCACCGTACACGGGGGCATGGGCTTGAAGCACGCCGATGTAGCCATCGAGGCAAACGGTACGGGCGTATTCCGTCTCAAGCCCGTCCGCGGATGCAGGATGGATGTCCGGGCCGATGGCAGGAAAATCCTGTGGAACCTCAACGACCGCGAGATTGTCACCGCGGATATCGATTTGCAGGCCGGCCCGCCGGCAATCACGAACATCAGAACCGTCGTCAGTTGCGACAAGAAACACATGATCTACCACGGCGATTGGTCGCCGGATGGGAAATACATCGCCTTCTCGCATGGCCCGAACGGTCAGCAGCACGTCGGACGCATGGCTCGCGGGTGGCATACCTGTGTTGCCGACGCGGCTGAGACCAACGTATGGGTAACCCTGACCACTGCCGGCGAGAGCAACAAGGAGCCCGACTGGATTCGCGTTGCGAGTGGGGATTCGAAACCATGAGGACGCCGGCGCTGATCGCTCTGCTGGCGCTGGCCGGTGCGATGGGCGTGTCATGTCAGCGGCGCGATGACGCCGACAGCGCCAAACCCCTGCCGGTTTTCACCACCAAATCAGGCGTGGAGATGCTTCACGTACCGGGCGGGTGGTTCCAGATGGGTTCGGCTACCGGGCAGGCCGACGAAGGGCCCGTTCACCGGGTCCGGGTCGATGCGTTTCTAATGGACAAATACGAAGTGACGCAGGACCAGTTCCGGCGGCTGGAGATACCCGACCCGTCCCATTTTAAAGGTCCGCGGCGCCCGGTCGAGCATGCCACGTTCGCCGAAGTGGTTGAATTTTGCAACGAGCGTTCCCTGGCAGAGGGACTCAAGCCGTGCTACAAGCTCGAAGCTTCCGGCCGCGTGTCGCACTGCAACTTCGACGCCGACGGATACCGCCTGCCCACCGAAGCCGAGTGGGAGTATGCCTGCCGCGCCGGTACGGACGCCGATCGCTTCTTTACCGGTGGGGCGGATCGGAATCTGCGGCGATACGCCTGGTATGCGGTAAACGCGGCGAAGAAGACGCATCCCGTGGGCCTGAAGCAGCCCAACGCCTGGGGCCTGTACGACATGTACGGAAACGTCGCCGAGTGGTGCAATGACTACTACGCCCCGGATTACTTCAAGACCAGCCCGGAAGAGAACCCTCGCGGCGCGCTGGCGACCAGGCTGATGGTCGTGCGCGGCGGGGCGTGGAATTCTTCGCCGGACTGGTGTCGTTCGGCGGCGCGCGGCGGAGAGAACCCGCGAGTTCACGATGTGTGTTTCACTCCCGACTCATTGGGTTTTCGCTGCGTCCGCAAAGCAGTTGCGGTCAAAACTGGAAGTAGATGAACGCCTGCCCGCCGGCGGTGACGCAGGTGGCCATGTAAACGATCATGGCGACGACCAGTGCAATCCGCACAGGTGCGGGCTCAAGCAGGCTGCGGAGGCGTGACTCGTAGATGTACTGGTATGCCCAAACCGCCACGACCAGGCCCGCGGCCAGCAAGGGGAATCTCGGATCGGACCAGCCTCCGGTGGCGATACGGCTGACGATTAACCATGCGTCGGAAACGGTTTCCGCGCGAAAGAATATCCACGCGAAAGTGACGATCGAGAACGTAATGAGCTGCTTGACCGCTCTGGGGACGTGTTTGCGGTAGAAAACTGTACCCTCCAGGCCCCGTGTCAGCAGGCGCCCGACCGCGTGGACCGCACCCCAGAGGAAGAACGTCCACATCGCCCCATGCCACAACCCCGAGATGAGCATCGTCAGGACCATATTTACGTAGGTGCGGAACTTCCCGCGCCGATTGCCCCCCAGCGGTACGTAAACGTAGTCCCGGAACCATGTCGACAGGCTGATGTGCCACCGCTGCCAGAAGTCCCCCAGCCCGTCGGCCAGATAGGGATTGTTGAAGTTGAGCATCAGGCGGAAACCCATCATCCGCCCCAGCCCGCGGGCCATGTCCGTGTATCCGCTGAAGTCGAAGTAGATCTGCCAGGCGAACGCAAACGTTGCCAGCAGCAGGGCGGGCGCTCCATATTCCCCCGGAGCGCCGTAGCACGGATTGACGTACATCGCCAGGTAGTCGGCCAGGGCGATCTTCTTGAACAGGCCCACCACGAACAGCGACGCACCGTCGGCTGCATCGTGCGGAGTTATCTTCGTATCGGATCGCAATTGCGGCAGGAGGTTACTTGCCCTTTCGATCGGTCCGGCGACCAGTTGCGGAAAGAGCGAGACGAACGTCGCGTAGCGTATGAAGCTGGTTTCTCGCTGGACGCGGCCGCGGTAGTAGTCGATCGTGTAGCTCATCGATTGGAACACGAAAAACGAAACGCCCAGTGGCGGCAAGTCGATCGGCGACATCGTCCAACTCAGCCCCATCGAGGCGGCGAGGTAGTTAATCGTGGTGCTCAGGAAAGCGAAGTTAGGCTGGCTCAGGACAAAGGGCAGACCAAGCCAGGCGGCAAGGGCGTTCAGGTTGTCGACGAAGAACTGACCGTACTTGAAGAAACCCAGCAGCAGCATATTGTTGACGATGCTGCAGGTCAGCCAGGGCTTCTTCCAGCGTGTCTTGGCCATCGCGACTACGGCCAGGTAATCGACCGTCGTGGACCAGAAGATCAGCAGCAGATAGAGCGGGTTGGCATATCCGTAGAAGGCGTACGACGCCAACCACAGCCACGGCGCCTTCAACCGCGTGCGTTTGAGCAGAAGAAAGACCGGGTATACAACGAGGAAGAAAGCCAGAAATATCCAGGTGTGGAAGAGCATATAGTCGTTCTGCCAGGTCAGTCTCCGGCGAAGCGAATGAACGCCTCATTGGCGAGCAGTTGTCTTGCCAGCAGCACATAACCTTCGTCGAGGGGATGGCTGGCGTCGGCGTAGGTCCCGCTGGGCAGCGGTTTGGGAACGTAGTGCGGGATATCGTGGTCTCCGAGCCAGGTGTGGGCTTTGGCGGTCAGAGTCATGTAAGCGGCGAGGCTTCTTTTTGTGAGCATGTGCTCGTTGAACGGCCCGACCACGACGAACACGCGGTTGCCCCTGGCGGCCAGGATATCGATGGTTCGCTTGAAGCATCGCCATTGGAACGAATCGTCCAGGTCGACCCATGGCGGGTCGAACTGACCGATATCCTTTTCAATCCATGGGCGAATGTCGGGCTTGGGCGTTGGCGGCTCATCGGGCGAGGGAAGCTTCAGCGTTATGGCGTCGGCGGGATTGGCGCGAGGGTTGTCGATCGTCCAGGTCGGCAGGTCGGAGTTGTCGAAGTATGCGATGTGCATATGATCGGCCCAGGCGAAGACGGGGACTTTGCGGGCGATCAGCACGCCGAGGCGATGAGCTTTCGGGCGGTCGTAACACTCGGGGCGCTGGATGAATTGGCCGATGAGGTCCGGATGGTTTATCGAGCGTTCCTTACCGCCGGACAGATCGCCTCTGGGCGAACTCATCCACAGGAGGTTGCAGTGCAGGATGACTTTCCTGCCCGAGATGCCCCGCCCGTAGTGTTCCATCAGTCCGGCCAGTGCGGCTGGATGGATACCGTCGACGCCCATATTGGCAAACCGAGCGTCACCAGGCGCCCTGTTAAGGTGGGCCGGAAGCGTTTGGTCCTTGCCGACAAAGTGGCCCCAAATGACCGAATCGCCCACGACCAGCGTAGTGTCGCGGTCGGCGGAGATCTTGTCGCAGTAGCGGTCGTACGTCCAGTAATCGTTGCCGAGGCTGAACGGCATGCGGTGGTTGGTCTCGATGCGGATCGGCTCGATCTGCTCCCAGGCGAAAGGAATCGCCGCCAGGATCGCAGCCGCGATGCCCAGCGCAATGATCCACTCACGCGGTGAGAGGCGCACATTGTTGGCGGCAAACGGCGTGTCATCAGAACTGCTGTCGCTTGCTGTGTCTCTATGACCCATAGTTATCCGGCAGGGGGCTATTTGCTTTTGGCGGCTGGAAGTTCGGCGATCTCGATGTTCTTGTAGCGAATGATGACGCCGTCCTTGCCGTGCGACTGGAACATGATGGGCGCCGTGGTCTGGTAGTCCTTCCTGTCGGGTTTATCCAGATAGCCCGTCCCGTCGAAATCCGACATGACCACGCTATTGAGCTTAAACTTGAACTGCAGTCCCCGGCAGGTAATTTCAACGTCGTTCCACCCCGGCGGCTGATCGGCGTAGTGGAACTTGAATCCCTTTGGCGCCTTCCGTGTCTTGCCGTATTTCCATGCTCCCCCCGCGAAACTCTTCTTTTTGGACACCTTGATTGGGGCCAGCCAGCCTAATGTGGATCGCGGCCCGTGGTCCCAGACCCAGCCGGTCAGTGAAGGCTCGGGCGGGTGCAGGTCGAACTGCAGCCCGTTACGGACCTCGATACCGCTGTTGCCCTGGCGGTCCCATTTGCGTTCGATCTGCATTTTGCAGCGCATCACGAAATCGCCGTATTTCTTCTCCGTCGCCAAGTATCCACCCATGCGGTCTTTCACCGGCAGGCTCAGCGTGTCTACGACGATCGCGCCGTTCTCCGCACGAAACATCTTTCCGATCGCCGCCTTCTGAGCATCGGTTCTGGGCTTCATGGTGGGCTTCCATCCCTTCAGCGACTTGCCATCGAAGAGCGACACGAAATCCAGCTTCTCCGCCGGTGCTGAAAGGTCCACGATGGTGATGTCCTTGTACCATGCTTCGCTGGGCCTGCCGCCGTGGATCTGCAGACCGATGATGCCCGTAGTCGCAATCTTAGCGTCCCGTTCGGTGTAGTCGACGGTCTTCAGGCCGTTGAAAAACAGTTGGATTCGCGGCCCGACGCAGCGGATGATGTACTCGTTCCAGCCGTCGGCTTTGAGGACCTTCGCGAGTTCTGCTTTCTTCGGCCGGGCGAGTACCTTGTTGCGGCGCGACTCGTCGTAGAGGCATCCCCACCAGTTCTGGCCCATGTCGGCCTGGTATCCGCTGACCTCGTGGTGGTTCGGGATCCGGCGCGTACGGATCTGGATGCCCGCGTTGCCTCTACCGCCGGCGAGTTTAACCTTCAGTCGCAGTTCAAAGTCGGAGTACTTCTTCTTCGTGCAGAGAAACTCGTTGCGGGGGATCTTGGCCTTGAGCGTCCCGCCGACGATCGCACCATCCTCGATACGGAACGACTTGAGGTTGCCTTCCCAGCCGTCAAACGTCTTACCGTCGAAGATTCGCACCGCCTTGCCCGCTGGTGCGAGTTTTTCGCTCTTGAGTGGAGGTGCTTCCGCCGGCAAGGTCCAGTCGCCTTTATGCCCCGGGTCAACGCGGAGGCCTTCGATGGGCTTGCCTTTGCGGGTGACGACTTGCGCGCAGAATTCACAGGGGCCATTGTTCTGGGTGATCTTCAGCATGAGTGGGTTCCAGCCTGCCCGCAGCGTTACGGGGACCTTGTCGGTATAGGGGATCGCGGCGCGGGCGACGTTATTGGTGTGAACGAGCTTCCCGTTCAACCACGCCTTGACACCATCATCGCTGCCAAGATCGAGCCTGGCCGCGAAGGCCTTATCGACGTGGATCCACGTAAGTGCGTATGCGACCTTCTGATTGCCACCGACAGTTCTTGTCAGATCGAGAATGTGAGGCCGTTTCGGATCCGTTCCCGTCGGGATTCTCCGCCACACAACGTCTGTGGCACCGGGCGTCTCAGGGGCGAAGGGGATGCCGAGCAGTTCCCTGTACGTCTTGCCTTTCTTGCTATACGGGCCGGTGATGCGCCAAGCGGTTATGCAGTTGCGTAATAAGTCTATCTGTCGGATTACCCGTTGTGCTTCGGCGGCGAGGGGCTTGCCTTTCATTGCGGTCTGGACCTTCTCCATCGTCGCACGTGCCTGCTTGCGATCGGCGCCCATGGTAGCCCTGGCGATGCTTACCGCCGCCAAAGCCGCTTCGCCTCGAACCGCCTTGTCGTCGAGCAGGGGGACGACGAGTTTCAGCGCATCGCTGTGGACCACGCCGGCGATACCGCTGAGGACGAGCTTCTTCGTTTCCGGCTGTTTGGCGAGGTCCAATGCTTCGGCGTACTTCCGCACGGGCGCGTCGGGGTCGAGCCCAAGCAGGCGGATGTATCCCCGCAGCGCCAGGATGCGATGCGTCTTGTCCTTGGTATTCTTGACGATATCAAGCAGCGGTCCGGCGGCCTTACCGTCGGGCCAACCGGCCAGCGCGCGGACGGCTGCGTCGGTGCTGTTGGATTTGACGACGGCTGCGAGAGCCTTGTCGCCTCCGATCTTGCCGAGTATGCGGACGAGGGATGCTTGTCGCTGGGGTTTCTTCTCGGAGGCCAGGGCAGCCAGGACGCCGTCGGCGCGTTTGGACGGGTCGGTAGTCTTTGCGGCCACCGCAATAATTGACGCTTCGGCCTGGGCGGCGGCGGGGTTGCTGTCGCCTGTGGGCATGTGCTTTATCATGGCGGGAATGTCGCCCTGGTCTGCAAGCACGCCAAGGGCTTTGAAGGCAGCCTTGGCGAGCGTTGCATCGGTGCTTCCGGCGTGGGAGAGCACGGGCTTGGCGGCCGGAGCGTAACGGCGATCGGACAGGACGGAGATCAGATCAACTCGCAGCTCGCCCTTGGCGCCGGTCATGCCTTTCAGTATTGCAGCGCCCACGCCCTCGCCGTCGATCGAACGCATCGAGACCAGCGCGACCTTTGCTTCGGGGCCTTCGGCGTCGGCTGCTTTCAGGAGAACCGGTATCGCTCCCGCGTCGCCTATAGCTCCGAGGGCTTTCAGTGACTCCAGACGGACCGCCGCGGTTTTGCTGCTCGCCAGGGCGGCGATGGCCTTGCGGGCGCTTGGGTCGCCGCGGTCAGTCAGTGTCTTGATCAGCATTGCCTGGATGGCTGGAGACGCCTTGGGCATCTCGGCCGCCAGCTTCAGCGAGACCTCGGGCCCGGGCAGTTCTCTGGCGGCGCGAAGGGCAATGGCTATCAGCGCGGGATCGTTGCTGTTGAGTTGTTTCACCAGCAGCGGTAGGCCCTTGGCACCGCGGGCGAGAATAGCTCCGTAGACCGACGACGTTCGGACGAAGACCGGGACCTCGGCCTTTCCGACTGCATCGTATAGGCTTACCGCTGAATCCTTCTTGCCCGCATCCAACAGGATTTTGGCGGCGACCAGAGCGGCGTCGGCGGCGGGCGTTCGCAGCGCCGCCGGGCCTTTGGCCAGTGTCTGCAGGATAGCTCCAGTCGCTTCATCGGTTGCGATGCGCCCCAGTGCGCCCAGAGTTGCTGCGGCGACATCCTTATCTTTGTCGCTGACGAGCTTCCGCAAAACGCCGACGGCCTTGGCGTCGCGCCGGACGCCGATCGAAGTGATCACGCCGACGAGGGGCCGCCCTTTGAGTTTGCCCAGCGCCGCGCGAAACGCAACGTCAACGCTCGGAAATTTCATCGGCTCCAGGGCGATTCGCGCGTAGTCGCCCAGCGCCTTGTCGCCAAGGAGGTCCGCCAGGGGGGGGACGGCCTTGGCGCTTCCGAAAATCGCCAGCTTCTGACACGCCTGGGTCTTGTCGTAGAGAGGCGCTTCGGACTTCAGCACAGCGATGAGTTTCTGCTCGTCGACGTTTTGGAGGGTCACGTCTGCGGCGAATATGGGCGCCGCAACCGCCAGTATTATAATGACGCCTATGTATCGTTTAATTGTCATGGTATCGCCTTTCTGGCGGGGGGTGTGGGTGTTATGCCTTCCATGGAGCGCGTTTGGCGCGGGTTCGCATGCGGTTGGCCTCTTCGTCGTTGACGAAGGCCTCCTTGGCGGGATCGAACGTGACCTTTCGTCCGAGTTGCCAGGCGATGGCGGCCGCATGACACGCCAGGTGCGAGTGTCGCATGACGTCGGCGTTGCACGCCGTCAGGGCCCGCGACCGCACGCAGTCGAAGAAGTTGCTCGTATGCCCGGCCGGGTCCGTTCCTCTCCGCAAATAACGCTTCCGCTCGCCCATCAGCGAGACCGGATGCAGTTTGATACCCCCGCTGTCGCCGGTTTCAACCCATCCCTCGTCGCCTTCGAATCTCACCGGGCAGGTGCCCAGGCCGAGCCAGTTGCCCTCGCCGCGGAATCCGCCGGGGCGCATGATAAGCTTCACGCCGTTTGCGTATTTGGCGATTATCACGCCAGCCTCGACCGGTTCGTACGTCAGCGGCGTAGTGTTGTCGGCGTCGTTTGCCCACTGGCAGAGGTCTGCGGTGTGGGCTCCCCAGTCCAGCAGCGTGGCGCCGGAGTCGAAGTCCGCATAACCGCGCCAACGCCCATTAACGTAACTCTTGTTGTAGGGGCGCCACGGCGCCGGACCCAACCAGCGGTCCCAGTCGCAGATATCCTTGTCCGGCTCGGGCTGGGCGGGCAGCCAACCATGATTGATGCGCAGCTTGTAGATCGACGCGTGGACGGTGTGGAGCTTGCCCAACTTCCCGCTGCGGGCGAGGTGAACGGCGAACTGGAAATTGCTCACCGATCGCCTCTGCGTACCGGCCTGGAAGACGCGGGAGTAGCGGTTCATCGTGTCTGACAGTTCCTGACAATCGCCGATCGTGATCCCGCAGGGCTTCTCGCTGTAGACGTCCTTGCCCGCCTTTGCCGCCAGTATCGACGCCAGCGCGTGCCAGTGATCGCCCGTAGCCACGAGTACGGTGTCGACATCCTTCCGCCCGAGCAGTTCGAACATGTCGCGGTACATCACGCAGTCTTTGTTGCCGTATTTTCCGTCAGCCATCTGCTTGACGTACTCGCGACGGGATTTCTGCACGTCGGCGATGGCGACGAACTGCACGCCTTTTTCGTTGAGCATTCGCCCCAGCACGTACCGTCCGCGCGGGCCGATGCCGATCGCGCCCAGTACGATCCTGTCGCTTGGCGCCGTGGCGCCGTCCTTGCCAAGGGCGGCTGCCGGGATGATGGTTGGAACGCTCGCCGCGGCCAGGGCGATCGCCGAGCCTTTCAGGAACGTCCGTCTTGGGATGGGTTCTTTGAGCTTCATAGTCGACTCCGTTATCTCAGGTTGCTTTATGTCATACATGCCACGGGGCGCGTTTGGCGCGAGTGCACATGCGATTGGCTTTTTCATCGTTGATGAAGATCTCCTTGACCGGATCGAACGTGACCTTTCGCCCGAGTTGCCAGGCGATTGCCGCTGCATGACAGGCCAGGTGCGATTGTCGCATAACGTTCGCATTGGCCGCCGTCAGGGCGCGAGATTTCATGCAGTCGAAGAAATTGCTCGCATGCCCGGCTGGGTCCGTTCCCCTTCGCAGATAGCGCTTCCGCTCGCCCATCAGTGAGGCTGGTTGCAGCACGATCCTCCCGGTGTCGCCGGTTTCGATCCATCCCTCGTCGCCCTCGAAGCGGACGGGGCAGGTCCCCAGGCCGAGCCATTTATCGGGCCGTATCACCAGCTTGACGCCGTTGGCGTATCGGGCGTTGATCGTGCCGCCGTCGGGTTCGTACGTTATCGGCGTGGTTTCATCGGCATCGTTGGCCCACTGGCAAAGGTCCACGGTGTGAGAGCCCCAGTCCAGCAGCCTGGCTCCGGCATTGAGGTCGGCGTAACCGTGCCATTGTCCCTGTACGTAACGTTTGTTGTAAGGGCGCCATGGCGCCGGGCCCAGCCATCGGTCCCAGTCGCAGATGTCCTTGTCCGGCTCGGGCTGGGCGGGTAGCCAGGCGTGACTGACGCTAAGACGGTTGATCGATGCGTGCAGAGTGTTGAGTTTGCCCAGCTTCCCGCTGCGTGCGAGGTGAACGGCGAACTGGAAATTGCCTATGGACCGCCGCTGCGTACCGGCCTGGAAGACGCGAGAGTAGCGATTCATCGTGTCGGCCAGATCCTGGCAGTCGCCGAACATCATCCCGCAGGGCTTCTCGCAGTAGACGTCCTTGCCCGCCTTTGCCGCCAGTATCGACGCCAATGCGTGCCAGTTGTCGCCCGTAGTTATCAGCACCGCATCGATGTCCTTCCTCCCGAGCAGTTCGAACATGTCGCGATACATCACGCAGTCCTTATTGCGGTACTTCCCGTAGACCATGTGCTTGACGTATTGGCGGCGGGATGCCTGTACGTCGCAGGCGGCGACGAATTGAGTACCCTTTTCGGCGAGCATGCGGCCCAGGACGTACCGTCCGCGCCGGCCGACACCGATACCGCCGAGTACGATCTTGTCGCTTGGCGCGACGGCGCCGTCTTTGCCCAATGCGGCGGCTGGAATGATGGTTGGAATGCTCGCTGCAGCCAGAGCGGCCGCTGAGGTTTTGAGGAATGTTCGTCTCTGGACAAGTCTGCCAGGCTTCATAGTTGGTTCCCTTATCTCTGGTCGCGATGATTGTATCCGGATCGACGCTTCGGATAAACCACGATTTGGTTCCAATTTCGTGGTAGAATATCGGCGTTGACGGAAAGGAGCCAAAGCCATGAACGCCAAGATCGCCCTGTCCGTTGTACTCGCCGTTTCCTGTGTGTTGCTTGTCGCCGGATTGTCGATGTCCCGTGAGGAGTCGAGCGATGCATCCTTCAAGCCGCCGACTGCGTGGCGGTACTCAGCGCCTCTGATTTCTCCGGAGAAACGCGACACACTCCCCAGCCGCGCCCAGAAGGACCCGACGGTGGTGTTCTTCAAGGGAAAGTGGCACGTGTTCATGACGGTAAAGCTCAAGGGGATGTCGGCGATCGAGTATTGCTCGTTCGAGACGTGGGACAAGGCCAACAGTTCCAAACGCACCATTCTGAAGCTTACCGATAGCAAGTACTACTGCGCCCCGCAGGTCTTCTACTTCACTCCGCACAAGAAGTGGTACCTGATCTATCAACTCGGGCGGAAAGGCAAGAGGAGGATGCAGATCGCGTTTTCCACCACTACCGACATCGCCGACCCGAAATCCTGGACAAAAGCTGGTTCGGTATTCCGCAACGATGCCGAGGATCCGCGGAAAGAAGGGGGGCTGGACTACTGGATGATCTGCGACAGCAGGCGAGCGTACTTGTTCATCACCAGTCTCAACGGCAAGATGTGGCGGATGTCGGCGAAGCTGAAGGATTTCCCGCACGGATTCGGCGATCTCGTGCTGGCGCTCCGAGCCGATATCTTCGAAGCGAGCCACACATACAAGCTCAGCGGGACCGACAAGTACCTTACCGTGATCGAAGCCAATCCCGGTGGCAGGCGATATTACAAGGCCTATCTCGCCGACCGCTTGGACGGAAAGTGGACCCCGGCGTCCGGTGGTGAACGAAAGCCGTTTGCCGGGGCGGCCAACGTGCGCCCCGCCGATGGTGTCGCGGCGTGGACCGACAACATCAGCCACGGTGAACTAATACGAAAAGGTTATGACCAGACACTGCTCGTCGATCCGAAAGACTTTCGATTTCTCTTCCAGGGCGCCCTGCAGAAGGAAAAGGCGGGCAAGAACTATGGCGCCATCCCCTGGCGACTAGGAATGCTCACACCCGCCGGGTCGGCGGGCAAATAGCTTCCTGACAAGATCTATTGGCTTGCTCAGGACATGGGTTTGGATACAATCACTTCAAATGAACTCAATTGCAGGGAGAATGCAGATGGTTAGAGTATCGAAATACTGGATGATTGCGGTGTTGGTTGCGGTGGCGGTTTGTGCGGGCGAGGTCCGCGGCGCCGAACCGGCAAAGACCAAAACCCCGACCGCTGCGAAGAAGTACAAGCCCACGTGGGAGTCACTCGATTCCCGCCCGCTGCCGGGATGGTTCAACGAGGCGAAGTTCGGTATCTTCGTGGTCTGGGGCCCGTACTCCGTGCCGTCCTGGGTCGATCGCGGATACGCCGAGTGGTACTGGAACCGCTCCAAACGAAAAGGCTCCCCCACCCAGAAGTTCCACGAGAAGATGTACGGTAAGGATTTTCCATACGAGAAATTCGCCGAGCAGCTTACCGCCAAGTTGTACAAACCCGACTACTGGTGCGAGATATTCGCCCGCAGCGGGGCGAAGTATGTGGTGACGACGGCGAACTATCACGACGGTTTCTGCTTGTGGGACTCGCCGTATTCCAAGACGAAGAACACCGACAAGTGGAACGCGACCGTTGTCGGACCGAAGCGGAACGTGCTCCGCGAGCTGTTCGACGCGGGCGAAAAACGCGGTCTGAAGATGGGCATCTATTACTCGCTCTACGAGTGGTACCACCCGCTGTATCTCACCGATCGGGCGAAGTACGTCACCGAGCACCTGCACCCGCAGTTCAAGGATGTGGTCACCAAGTTCAAACCGTGGTTCATATTCCTCGATGGTGAGTGGACGGCGGATTACAAGGTGTGGAGATCGTTCGAGATGGCGACGTGGTTGTACAACGAATCGCCGTGCAAGGACTACGTGGTCACTAACGATCGCTGGGGCAAGACGCGCCGCAAACACGGGGACGTTTACTCCAGCGAGTATGGCGGGGGAAAATTCTCGCCCAAGCACCCGTGGCAGGAGGACCGCGGGATCGGGCACAGCTATGGGTACAACCGCAACGAAGGGATCGACCAGTACGATTCGGAATACACGCTGATCAAGATGCTCTCCCGCGTGTGCGGTAACGGTGGAAATTTGCTGCTGGACGTAGGTCCGACCGCCGACGGGCGAATTCCCGTGATAATGCAGGACCGCCTGGTGCGGATCGGCAAGTGGTTGAAGGTCAACGGCGAGGCGATCTACGGGACAAGGCACAGCCCGTTCTGGCCGAGGAAGTTCCCGTGGGGCACGTGTACCGTCAAGGGCTCAAAGATATTCCTGCATGTGTGGGGCAAGCAGGCCGGCGAGATCTCCCTGCCCGGACTCAAGAACAAGATCACCGCTGCCTACGTCCTGGGCGATGCGAAGAAGACGCCCCTCAAACGTCGCGTCGACAAGCAGACTCGCGCGATCACCATGCCTGCGGGCCTGCGGGCCGAGGAAGTCGTCGTCCTGGTCGTCGAGGTCGAAGGCAAACTCAGCGTCGACGCCTCCGCAAACCAGGTCGCCAAACCCGCCAAACCCGCCAAATGAACGCCGCCAGAGAGACACGATCCATGCCAGTTAAACTACATTATGAAACAGTTGGCCAGGGCGATCCGCTCATCCTCATTATGGGACTGGGCGCCGACAACAGCCTCTGGGAGCTTCATGCCAAGGCGTATTCGCAGCATTTTCGCTGCATCATGCCCGACAACCGCGGGGCGGGGAATTCTCCCAAGCCCGACGGGCCGTACACCACGGAGATGATGGCCGAAGATACGCTCGCGATGATGGACGAACTGGAGATCGACTCCGCCCGAGTGGCCGGTATTTCCATGGGCAGCGCAATTGCCCAGTCCATGGCGCTTCTCTCGCCCGATCGCGTGCGGTCCATGGTGCTGATCAGCTCTTGGGCACGCTGCGATCGGTACATGAAGGACGTGTTCGAACATTTCACGCGGATCCGCCCGCTGGTTCCGCCCGAAGACTTCATGCAGCTCCTGCAATTGTGGATATTCGCCCCGGATCATTTCTCCGCGAGCTACGCGGATCTGCTTGTCGGTAGAAAAGACGCCGGAGACAACCCGATGGCCGAGCATGCCTTCGACGCCCAGTGTGCCGCCTGCAGCGGCCACGACACGCTCGATCGCCTGGGAGAAATTCAGACACCCTGCCTGCTGACCGTCGGCGATAAAGATATCTTCACCCCGCTCCGTTGCAGCGAGGAAATGCACGAACGCTTACCGAATTCGGAACTGTTTGTACTTCCCGGGTTGGGGCACTGTCACCACTGGGAGGATCTGAAGACATTCAACGAGACGACAACGAAATTCCTGCTTGAAAACTAAGGAGAGAAGTATGTGTGCAATCCAATACGGCTGCCAAACCTATACGTGGCAGATGTCATACGAGAAGTACTCACAGCGCCTCGATCACATCATAGACGTGGTCGCCGAGTCGGGCTTTGCAGGAATCGAATCTGAAGTCTGCATGCTTGGTCCTTACAACGAAGACCCGGTAAGGCTGGCGGGGGACATGCAGGCGAAGGGACTCGCACTTGCGGCGATCTGCCTGGTTTGCGATTGGCTCTCGCCGCAGGAGACGCCTGAGGAACTCACCGAAGCCGACAGGGTTATCGCGATGCTTCAGACGCACTTTCCCGGCACGCTTCTCGCGCTCTGCCAGATGCCGCAGGCCGACCGGAGCGATTTACAGGCGCGTCAAGACAACTGTATCGCATGCAGCAACGCGATCGGCCGGCGCGCCGCCGACAGTGGTGTCCGGACTGCTTTTCATCCTAATTCGCCCGAGGGCTCGGTATTCCGAATCGCCGAGGACTACAAGATTCTCATGGACTCTCTGGATACGTCCGTGGTCGGGTTTGCTCCCGACGCGGGCCACATCGCCAAAGGTGATATGGATCCCGTCGCGATCTTCCAGGAGTACGGACCGACAATCCAGCACGTCCACTTCAAGGATATGCGCCAAGATGGAACTTGGGCCGAGATGGGCCAGGGTTGCATAGATTTTGACGCAATTGTCAACGGGCTCAAGGCCCATGACTACCAAGGCTGGATCATGGTCGAGGATGAATCGCCCCGGGCCGAGATCGATCCCGACGCGGTGACCCGTGCGAACGGAGAGTATCTCAAAGTGCGGTTCAAGTAGGCAAGCGGCTGAAGGCGGCGTGTGACATCACGGGAGAGTATTAAAGACAACCGGGCTCTGCCGAGACCTCCGTGAGATGAGGGTGGCTGGCGTCAATTTGGCGCCTCCGGCGGCTCCGGGAGCCTATCAGCATCGCCTTTACGCTGCTCCCACTGCTCGCGCGACGCCCCATGGGCGATCAGCATCTCAGCGACCGGTTTATTGCCCACTTGCAACAACTCGATCGGCGTCATTCCGGCGCCGCTCTTGGCGTTCACATCCGCTTTGTGTGCGAGCAGCACTTCAATCAGCGCCTTGTTGGGAGGACTTTTTCTGCACGCATGATGTAAGGGGGTGAATCGACTCCATCCACCATGTGCGTTGACGTTGGCGCCTTTTTCGAGAAGCTTCCCGGCAATGAGGTGATCATTTTCCTGGCCGTGGGGAGCGTTTGTCTCGCAGAACCAGAGTAGCGGTGTCGACGAATATTCTCCCTTCGTTTTCGCGTCGACCGCAGCGCCGCGTGCCAAGAGCAGTTCGACTGTTTCTAGCTGACGATTCTTGGCTGCCCAATGTAGCGATGTCATCTCAGGATTTCTCGTTTTCGCGTCGATCGCCGCGTCGTTGTCCAGCAGCCAGGCGATCGCCTTGACACGATTGTTCGCTGCGGCGTAATGAATCGGTTGCCAAGAGGTGCTATCTTGGATTTTGGCGTTGAGGTCGGCTCCGCGTTCTTTCAGCAATTTCAGAACATCGACATGGCCCTCTTCTGCGGCGATGTGCACGAGCTGTTTGCCCGTATTGGTTGAGAACGGAATGCGTCCGCGCGGCGGCTGGCGATAGACTTCCGTGAGAAGTGTGGGGTCTTCATCGAGATACTTGCGAACTTGGTCAGCGTCACCCTTTGCAGCCGCATCGAAGATTGGGTGGTCTCGCCCGTCGCCCCAGCCCTTGCAACCTCCGCTGCCAAATACCCCGATCAGCACCAGGATCCACCACAAACGATGCGTCTTCATATAGGACACCATGGCGACGTTTCTCCCTGCACCCGGTATTCTCCACATGAAACTGCGCCACGTCTACTTCCAGGCTTTCAGTTTGGCGTGCTGTTTGGCGAGGTCCGCGTTCTTGTGGAGCAGTAGGCGGTATCGCAGGACCAGTGGTTTGTCGCGGGGGACCGTTACGGCGTGGCGGCCGGGGTAGACTACGTTCTGGGCGCTGCCCTTTTTTCGCAGGATCCACGGCTGGGGATATCCGGGGTTTGCGGGATGAACCAGGACTGCGATGGCAGACTTTTGCTGTCCGAACTTGCCGGCGAAGTTGAGCCACTCACCGGCGGCTACAGGGGTTCGTTTTGGCGTGACGGGGCCTTTGGGTCCGGTCATTGTCAGGTCCTTGGGCATGACAATGCGGGTCGAGAACCCGCCGTATCCCTTATCGTTCTCGGCGCCGCCGATTTTTACTTCCGCGTCAACCAGCGACTGCAACGCGATAGTGAAATCGATCGCTCGCGATTGAGCTTTGATACCGTGTGCGCGAATGGTCACGGTCTCTGCCAGGAATGCTTCCTTACCCTTTTTGTACTTTAGCGATTTCCAGTGGACGGTTGCCTTGACGGCGGCTCCGTCGAGGATTTCGCTCTTCACCGCTTCCCAGACGATGCCCGTGCATGCCCACGGATCGCCGACGGACTTACCGCCCACAGTCGCCTGGTGCCACGCCCAGAATATGCCCCGATGGTGCGGGTGGTCGTCAGGAAAATCTTCGGTCAGCACTTCCGCGTCGAGTCCGATCAGCGGATGCACATAGTTCGCTCGGGCGTGTTTGCCTTTGTAGGAGTTCGTTCCGGTGTGATAGAACAGCACGGGCCGATCGCCGGAATAGAACTGGTATCCGTCAACGGCCTTGATTGCGTGCATCCGCTGTTTGGGCATCGCCGTCCAGACTTCGATCCAATCCACCCGCGAGCAGGCTTTCGATCCGCCGCCGGGCTTGAGATCGGTAAAGCCGATTTCGCTGACCTGCTTGAGGTTCGGCTTGGCGATGCGGCCGCCGCGAGTGATGGTTTTTATGTCGAATTTCGACCAGGACATGTCGCTGATTCGCAGGATGATACGCTGCCAGTCCCTCGACGATCCCGTGCTCTGGTTGCTGACAAGCCATCCGCCGGGCGTCTTGAGAATCACGTAAACGGTGCGCATGTAGTTCTTGGTTCGCATGCGGATTTGCGCGGCCGGCCCGCTCAGGTCGGCGGTCTGGTTCTTTTTCGCAAACGCGACCGCCCAGAGACCCTTGCACTGCCCCGACCAGATGTAGTGCGGGTCGTTTTTGGATGTCTCGTGATAGCTCTTCTTGATCGCGCCCTTGCCCGGTCCGTACAGGCCTAGCGTGAGATCGGGATTGGAAACGTGCGCCTGCGTGATCGGCAGCGCCGCTGGGATATCTCGCGTGTCCTCGCGGAAGAACAGCGCATCGCCGGCGTTTACCGAAGCTGACAGGGCGAGAATCGCCAGGCAACCTAAAGCGATCAATTTCATTTCGATGCTCCCTTCGGCGCTACTGGTGGTCCTAGTGGCGGTAGTTCGCGGCAGACGCCTTGTTCGATTATCGCTCCGGGCATGTCAACTCGCGGGCTCTTAAGTGCCGCGGCGCGGGCGTCGGTGATTATCTTCAGCATCGCCTGGTACGTCGCGTTGGTCGTGTCGGCGAATGCTGTGACGACCTTGCCTTCGCCCTTTGGTGCAGGCGTTTTTCGCGGGCGGAAAACGTCCGGCGGTTGGGACCCCCTTACAAACTGGGTGGATACCGCCGGCGCTTTGCGATCGCGACACCACGCCAGGCCCAGCGATTTGTCGCCCTTTGCCAGCGGGGCCCGGAGGATGCGGCTTCGTCCGGGCGTCTTGAGGTTCACCCAATCGTTTCCGATCGCCGACGAGTGACACTTGAGGCATCCGCCTTTCTTCATCTGCGCCAGCAGGGCGCCCTTGGTCGATCCCAGCGCGTTGCAGACGGCGTGCTTGGAGTAGTTCCACGTTCCGTAGTAATTGCAGTTCCCGTCCATCCATGCCAGCAGGAGATCGATTTCCTTTTGCGGCATGTTCTTGACGTATTTCTTATGGCCGCCGAGGAGCAGCTTGGTAAGCGGGGCGGCGCCCGAACCGTGGGTCAGCGGGTCGAGTATTTTCGTGCCGGCGACCGCTCCGTTGTTGCAGTTGAGGAATCCCACAAGCGTGTTCTTGATCAGCGTTTCGTAGCTGATATTGAATGCCCATGTCCATCCGCCGCTCAGGTCGATCCCGCCGGCGATGCCTTTGGCGCCTCCGTGACAGCTCACGCATCGCTTGTCGAGTACCGGTTGGACCATCGTCGGGTAATCGAGAAAACCATTGCCCCACGATTCAGCTTTGATTTTGGCGGGGGCTTTGCGGGCGGCCATCGGGCGCATGGTGGCCACCGCCGGCGCCGCGTTGTCTTCCTTGATGTGGCAACCGGTGCAGGATCGTGCGACGCCCTGGACGGCCTGGACGAACGTCCGCTGCGACTGGAGCATCTGCCCCTCGGCGTCGAGTGCCTGGAAGTAGATCGCCTTTCCGGGCGGGGCCTCGAAGTAAGCCGACCCGTCCTTCTCGACCGGAATCGTTCCGAGGAAGTACTTGATATCGTACGACCCCTGCCAACTGGCCAGGAACGCCTGGTTCCACCATCGCCCGCCGCGCGGGATTCCACTGAGCCGGGCGGTGGTTTCGAGAATGCGAAGCTTCTTGACCCGCCCGCGCTCGATACCGGTCAGGCCCTTGTAAATATCGTGGACCACGAAGGTCGCGGGCTTGCCCGGTTGGATGATCGAGATGACGTCCCGCGGTTTGGGGCGGGGTTTTACGAGCATTGGCGAGTAGCACGAGATGTCCGGGTCGCGGTGGATGACGGAGCGGAAACCGAATCGGTCGATCAGTTCGATAACGCCGTGGGCACCGTGTGACGGGGCGTTATTCGCGATAAGGACAACGTCTTTCGACAGCGGCCAGGGGTCGCACGGTCCGCGCCTGAGGCCCTGGTCCATTTCCTTGCGGTATTCGGGCGTGAAGTTCGTTATCGCATCGAGATTGTTCTTGCCCACTTTTGAATCGATCATTGCGATAGCGCCCACGGCCTGTCCGTTGTGGGGCGTCAGCGACGCGACGACCAGATCGGTTCCGGGCACGGCGCGCGTATCGAGCAGCGCGGTCGGTTTGGCGAGGTTGTTTGCGAAGTACGCGGTCTCGTTGCTCCCGTCGGGGTTCACGGTCCAGAGGCTCTGCATGTAGAGTGCGGACTTGTCGATGTATTCCCATCGCCCGTAGATGATCCGCCCGTCGGGCAGGACCGAGGGGTCGAACTCGGTCTGGTTATTGACCGAGATGCACCTGATGTCGCTACCGTCGCCGTTCATTGTGTGCAGGACGTCGATGTAGTTGCTGAAGCACATCACGTGCGCGCCGGTGCGCGTCGAGGTAAAGGCGATCCGCCCGCTGGGCAGATAACACGGAGTGACGTCGTGCTGCCCCTTACCGTAGAGCCCCTGGGAGGGCTTTATGTCTCTGCAGTCGTACCCTGGATTGGTCAGGCGTTTCAGGCCCTTACCGTTGACGCCGATTTCATAAATGCTCGTATTACCGTCTTCGCCCTTGAACGCGAAGACCAGCGTCTTTGCGTCGAACGACAGGTCCGGGTCGCGATATACTCCCTTACCGAGCGTTTCGGGGGTCTTTGGATCGATGATCGCGCGGACGATATGCTTGTCGAGCGGAGCGGTCGGGTTCTCGAGTACGTAGATACCGCCGCCGGGACGGTAGGGCAGGTAGTCATCGTAGATATGCGGCGCGTAGTACGGGTGCTGCTTGACGAAGAGCAGCGGGGCGTCGAGTTCCGCGACGCGAACGCCTCGCACGATCGCCCATAACGCCTCGGTGCGTTTCAGGGCTTCGGGCGACTGTTCGTCGAGACCCTTGCTGATCTCGTCGAACGATTTTATGCACGATTGTATTTCGAGAAGCGCCTTCCTGGCCGCAGCGGTGTTTCCGGAACCGGCGGCGATCAACTTGGAGATTGCCTCCTCTAATGATGCGAGATTCTCCTTGCTGAACCTCTTCTTTGGTGGTACCGGGGCACTTGGGGTGACGCTTCTTCCGATGACCTTGGAAGTTTTGCTCTTTTTGAACGACTTGGCGTCGAACACCTTGAAGACAACGCTGCCCTGCCTTGTCGCTGTGTGGTTTATGCCCACCTGCGCTTCAAAGCGAACGTACTTGCGGGCGAGTTTGTAGACCACCGCGCTGTTGGCGTGTGCGAACAGCCCGTGCGGGATCTTCACGCCTCCGATGGACAGGGGTCTGTTGTCGGGACCCTTGTTGCGGGAGAACGTTCCCCATCCAACGCGGACGGAAACGGGCTTCAGATCGACAAGGCGTGTCTTGGTGCCCTTGGCGTCGATGAGTGTCGCGTTTCCCCAGACGGCCTGGCCCCAGGAGTATCCCACGGCGGTCAGGGTGAGGGTGTCGAATCCGGCGACGTTGGCCGAAAGCTGCTGCGGTTTCTCGCCGCCGCGTTTGATTTGGCTGGTCGCCACGGCGCCGTCCGTCTTGGCGGCGGGCTTGGGAGCCGACATGGCGGTGCTGGTTGCTACGATCAGGATTATGCAGAAGGGCAATAGAATTCGGTACTTGCGGCTCATGTTATCTCCTTGCAGCAGGCTGTCAGTCGATTGTGGCGACCGTTCGGGCGACGCCGTGCATTATAATGATACCGTCTTGTGCGGACCCCGTGTCAAGTACTAACCTGCCGGCCGATCCGATTGCCGGCGGCGCGAATTAAATATGTGTGTTGGCGATCTTGACATATTGGGCAATAATCGCAATAATAAATCGTTAAGCCGGTGAACCCGCCGGCGGGAGGCGCCGGTAGCCCCAGACGGTAGTGATTGCGATGAGAAGAATCACGAAAGCCACAAGTTGCGTGTTGTTTGTATCGCTGGTCCTGGTCGGACTGGGCGAGACCGAGTCGCTGGTGCTCTGCATCGGCTTCGACGGGCACATTTCGCTTGAAGATACCAGGACGGGCATCTGCAATCACACGTTGGCGAAAGTTGCCGAGGAACTCGGTCTGCCGACGAGCGACGAATTGGTCCATAAAAATGCCAAGTGCTGCCCCTGTGCAGACATGAACCTGCCAGGCCAGTCTCTGGACTACCCCGAAGTCATGCCCGTCGAGATCCTCTGCGTGCCCGAACCCGCTGAGTTTTCTCTGCCTGTGTTTGAGTTGACACGAGCGGAATTTGTATACGTCCCGAGCAGCGAGATTATCCCGCACCCCCCTCCGCCTGACCCTGGAGACAATGCGGCCCGAATCGCTCTAAGGAGCGTGGTTATCCTGGTTTGATATGCAGGGTACTTTCCGGGCCTCCCGAGAGGCTTCCGGTGTCGCTTGGTTTCGACCGATCGCCGACGTGCGGTGAACCTGGTTGAAAAACGCATTATTTCCAACTAATTAATTACATTTATCACGAGGAAGAAGCATGGATCAGCTTGCCTCCTACACAACAGAGTCAACCCAAGGTCGTGAATCCCTCATGGATATTCATACGCTTGTCCGGCCCGGGTTAACCGAGTTGTTCGTTACCGCCAGTTCGCAGAATGGAAACCCATACGGGATTTTCGCCGATGCGCTCAAGATCATTGAGGAAAGTGATGCAACGGTTGTCTCGCAGCACGTTTTCGCCCCTATAGGTTCTGACAACAAGGGTATCTCTGCGCTGGACGATGCCGCGGGGCGGTGCGCCTGGCCCGTTACGTGGATAGACAGCGGTCACAAGAAGGGTTCGCACCTTACCGGAACGCAGTTCTACGCCATTATCGGCGGCGATGTCGAGTTGATCGAGGACGGCGGGCGAGTTGTAGCCAGCACCTTTGAAGATTCCGACGCCAGATATTGCTACCTCGGTGACATGCGAGCGGAAGATACGTCCGAGACGCGACCCGATCAGGCAAAGAGAACTTTCGATCTGATGGAAGCATCGCTCGATAAGGCGGGTATGGATTTCTCGAATGTGATACGAACGTGGATATACCTCGAAGATCTGCTGGACTGGTACGATCCTTTCAACGTGGTGCGAACTGATTTCTTTGAAGAACGCGGCGTTTTCGACCGCCTCGTCCCCGCCAGCACCGGTATCAGCGGCGCCAATCCGTACGGGGCGGCTATGATGGCCAGCGCCTTGGCTGTGGCGCCCAAGAGTGGACAGTTCACGGTAACCGCCGTCAACTCACCCCTGCAGTGCCCGGCGCCCGCATACGGTAGTTCGTTCAGCCGCGGAGTCGAGTTCGGTACGCCTGCCTGCCGGCGCCTCTCGGTGTCGGGAACCGCGAGCATTGCGCCCGAGGGCCAAACCGCCCACCTGGACGATATTTCCGCGCAGATCAAGCTTACCTTCGAGGTTGTAGAAGCCATTCTGGACTCTCGACATATGGATTGGGGCAATGTCGCCAAGGCGATGGCCTATCTTAAAGAGGCACGCTACATCACCGCATTCGATGACTATTGTGCAGCCAACGACGTTGAAAAAATCCCGTTTGTGATCACCGAAAACCATGTCTGCCGCCACGACCTGCTGTTCGAAATGGAACTCGATGCTGTGGACGTTGGTTAGAACCTGCCGTCGAACTGCATCATGGGGGGCTTGCCTGACCGAGGTCGACGCGTAGATCGTGGCAGCCGTAACGAATAGGTTTTTGTCGCACCTTGGCGTGGGGTGACTTTTCTCTGAAAAATGTGGCGTACGGGACACCAGAACTCTGGTCGCCCAGAGCGGCTCACGCGGAGGTTATCAGTTGACGCTCAAGCAGAACGGAAAGACCAGGACGGTCTATGTCCCTAAGAATCTCAAGGAAGAGGTAGAAGCATCAATACGCGAGCATCGAAGAATCAGGACGTTGCTCCAGGAGATCACTCAACTGCAACTGGCGTTGATTCGATCCCATGTAGCCGACAATCGCCGGCGTGGCAAGAGACCGTAGGCCTGGGTGAAACGCTGGGCAAGACCATTGGGCACGTTTTTCCTGAATTTCGAAACTGGCTGGACGATATCCGCGACACGAGGTTCCAGCCATGGTCACCTACGACAAGCGGTTCATGACGTGGATGAGCCTGATGTTGTTCCTTCTGAAGCTGGGGCCTGCGCCTGCTCAAGGACCATGACCAACTCTACGAGATTCGCCTTGCTGAACTCCGCAGGGAAATAGCGGTCGGTATTGAACAGGCCGATCGCGGCCCGACCGCGCCGATGGACATGCAGGCGATCAAGACCGAGGCTCGCTCGCGCAAGGGTACTCAGACATGAATCGGCGCGTGCAACGGACGGATCAGGCCCGGGAGGATCTGATAGGTATCTGGTCCTACATTGCTGACGACGATCCCGACGCGACCGACCGACTTCTGGATGAGATCGACGAGGTTTGCGGCACGCTGGCTTCGTCCTGACAAGTCGTCCTGCGGACTACGACGCGGCAGGCCTGCTACCGATTTGACAAAGATTTGCTCCTGGATGTCCCTGGACTTCTGGATTTTC
Organism: uncultured Planctomycetaceae bacterium; assembly: GCA_964607575.1. Taxonomy (GTDB): domain Bacteria; phylum Planctomycetota; class Phycisphaerae; order SM23-33; family SM23-33; genus BS750m-G57. Next base: position 70,743 of record CAZSLS010000006.1, read on the forward strand.
GGCGTCTGTCGCGAGCCTCGGCGTCCTTTTTCTTCTTTTGCCACCGGCGCCATTTTTCGGCTTCGGCCTTGGCGATGTTGATGGTGCGGATGGTCATCCCGGCGGCTTTGCGGATGGTCCTAGATTCCTTGCGGTCCAGGGCGATCCTGGTGAGCTTGTCGATCGCCGCGTCGGCGGAGGCCTTCATACCGGCCAGTTGGCGCATGGCGCGCGTTCGCGTGCGGTCGGGCGGTTTGTTGAGGCGTTCGATCAGTTTTTCGACCATGTCCTGAAGCTGCTTGCGGATCGCGTGTGGATCGCCTTTCTTGTCGGGCGGCGCCGAGGCGGCGTCCGCCAAACCGGGGGCGAACCACAACTCGGACACCAGCGCCTTGACGGTGACCTGGGCGGCCCGTCGGGTTAGCTTGTCGGTGGTGTTGGCGGCGAGGTGCCTGGCCGCGGGCAGCGCGGGAGCCCCCAGCGCCTTGAGCCAGCGAAGTTGGGTCAGCGCCCGCCGCTTGACCGTCTCGTCGGCGTCGCCCAAGCGGGCTATCAGTCCAACAAGCGTTTGCGACCGGGCGGTCAGATCGGTCGGCGGATCGGGCTCGACGCCGGCCTGGAGGATCTTCTCGAGTATCCGCCGCATCATGGCGGCGACCTGGGGCCGGCCCGTTCTTCCGGTCGTCTCACGACGGATGCATGCCTTCAGCGCCGGTACCGCGCGCTTGCGCAGCAGGACCAGGTCTCCGGGCGTGGCGTTATCGACGGCCTGTTCCAGTTCCACCACGCAGGTCAATTGCGCCGTAACGTCGTTTCGGGTCAACCCGCGGATCAGCCGGTCGAGCCGGTGTTCGGTCAGGTTTCCTGTCTTCGGCGTCTGCGCGGGGCGGGCGACGGTGGTCGTCAACAGCACGCATGCAATAACGGCGATAGATTTGTTACTCATGGCGTTCTCCGAATCCATTCGCCTGACCCGTTTAATGCTTCGCTCGGGGTCCGGTCTTGTTATCAAGTACGGTCTTTATAAAACTTGATGACCTCGTCGAGTGATTTACCGGGCATCTGGCCGTGGATTCCCGGGAAACTGACTTTGGGTATTTTAAGAAGAAACGAAGATATCTCACCGGGACTGCTAACTTCTCCTTCCGATGCGATAAGCAACGTGTCGCTATCAAGCAGCTTGCGGATATGTTCCGTCTTCAATCGGTTGGGTAATGTAGGATCAATCAACGCAAGACCGGCTACGCGATCCAAAAGTTCGGGATGCCGCTCCAAAAACTCGACCATGATTTTCCCGCCCATGGAAAAACCAATAAAGCCCAATTTCCTGTCAACGTCAATATCGGCTACAACCCGCTGGAGTTGATAATGAAAGGAGTCTCCCTCAATATCCGGATCAAAACAATTGGGATTGATAGCTATAAGACCAATGTCATTATTTGCAAATTCGCGGAAATATGACTCCATGCTGGTTTCACTGACTTGCGAGTGCTGCAGCAGAGTATACGACCAGACTCCCGCTTGTTCAGGATAGCCGAGAACAGCGATAACAATAAGTTCTTTGTCAAACGCTCCGGGTGTGATCAGGTTCCAGTACTCTTTACCCACTCGCCGATCAGTATAGACCTTCTTTTGAGCTACATCTGCCGCCACAATATCGGCTACGATTCGGTCTACTGCCTCCCGTAGTTGTGTTTCATCTTCAAGCATAAGCCTCTTCTTTCTGTTTTCCTGGAAACACGCCGCAAAGCAACCGTCAGTCATCGCTGGCTGAGACAAACTGTTTGACGACCACCGATTCGGTTTGTTAACATTTTGCCCTGAATATATCAAGACTGATTTCAAACAGGCAATAGGTTTTGCGAGGATATGCAATGAAACTGTGTTTAAATGGCGAAGAATCCGATTTTGCAGATGGTCTGACTATAAGTGGACTTTTAGTTGAGCAAGAGGTCAAGACACCGGAGATGGTATCAGTTGAACTTAACGGTCAGATTCTGAAAAGGTCGAAATTTGAAGATACGGTAGTGAAGGATGGTGATAAAATAGAGTTTCTGTTCTTTGCAGGAGGCGGTAGTTAAGAAAGGCGTCGCCGTCGCCGTCGCCGTCGCCGCTAAGCCGTTGTCGTTCACTTCTCCGGTATTAAGTGAAGAACCTCAGTAAATACTAAGTTTACACACGGAGTCCGGCGCTGCGCGAGAGAGATGTTTGATATGGGATGCTGCTCTGCGAAATAGGACTTCGCCACGAAGCAGGAGTTATTGACTATACCGTCATGGTTGAAGAGCGTTCGAGTTGTTCGATTTTCTGCTGCAACTCATTCTCGGCTTGCCTCCGATCGCGGAGTTCGTCCCTGAGTCGCTGGGAGGAAGTCTGCACTTCCTCGCTCATACGATCGAACGCGCGTGCGAGGTCGCCTATCTCGTCGCGTCGCTTGCTACCGATCCTGTAATCCATGTTACCCCTGGATAGTTCGGCGGTGGCGTCTGCGAGTGTTTTGAGCGGACGGCAGATAGAACGAGTGATGATCGTCCCGATAATCAGCGCGGCTATGATCGCGAAAATGCTTACCGCTATCGTAACGATCTTGGCACGTCCAGCCGCCTGTCCCCTGTCTGCGATCCGCTTCTCAATGTACTTCTGCATCTTGTAATCTATCACGCCATCGGCGAGGGAGATTTGCTTGTACATTTCTGAGAATTGCTGCTCTGTTTTATCGTGCGTTGTCACGAGTCCTCTTGCAACGGTGATTGCCCTGGTCCACTTGGTCTCGAATTCCCGGATGGGTTCGGTCTCGCTTTCGGCGTCCGCGAGAGTTTTGTATTTCGCCCAGAACTCCGCGACGTCGTCGAACTGTTTTTCCATTAGTTGCGCGAATGTCTTCTGTGCATGTCCGGATCGTTCGATGTTCTTGTCGAGCCCCGTATATTGCTCGGCTGCGTGAATGACCTCCCAGATGCTGACCTCGACCTCCCTGAGGGCCTGTTCCTTGGCGAGGATGTTCGGGTCGGATGATGAGAATACAGCTTGTATCTTGAAATCGATTATATCGTCGGCTTCGTCTACCAGTGTGAATAGTTCGTCTTCGGCGGCTTTTTGCCTTGTCACCAGTTCCATCATCTGCTCGCCGGCAACGTTTGCTCGCCACCAGTAGCGTCCGAACTCTTCTGTAGACCGCCTCTCGGCGGCGGTGTCGATCAGTGTGATGTACTTCGAAAAGAACGCATTAACTTTGCCAAACTGTTCTTCATAAAGCTCTGAGTAATATGGGTCGGCGGTCGATCGAAAGGCGTCGGCTGCGTGAGTGGCTTCCCAGATGCTGACCTCGACTTCCCTGAGATTCTGCTCCATAGGCAGTTCCACATGTCGCAGTTGCTCGACATGCCCGGAAAGGGGTATCACCTGAGAGGCCACAAGCACCACTAACAGCGCAAAGACGAAGAATCCGGCCCGCAGTTTTTGACGTATCCTCATTTTCAGTACCTTATGCGATGCAAATCTTTGAAGATCATCGACGATTCGTCGGGCGAAGGGTGTTTGCCCGGACCCTATCGCTATTTCGGACAGTTTATTACCGTCCTTTAGCAAGTGGCGGGGATTCCGGCGGGCGCTAAAGGGGTGGTGAGGTATGGGATTTGGTTTGACGGTTGACAGCTACCTCGCCGTGAATCACGTCAGTTCGAAGATGGACTGGGTTTTGACTATTGTCAGGTCGTCGGGGAAGGCGTGGAATGTGAATACGTGGAGACCGGCGGGCTTGGCTTCGTAGTCGATGAAGGTAAACGGCGTCAGTGGCGGGCGGGTCATCCATGTGGGGAACGGGACGAACAATCCGCGGCGGGCGCCGATCCTGGCCAGGTCGTGGTGAGTCTTGTGGTAGACCATCGGACTCATCCGTTCGACCTGGAAGTTCATCATGTAGTTGATGCCTTGCGTGCGCCTGTGATGGTGCGCTTTCTCGCCGCGGAAAGGCATCTTCCTGAGTACGCCGGAGGCGGGCAGTCCGCCGCGGTCGTCGGCAGTCAACTCGACCAGCGAGCGTTTCCCGCGGAAGAACCCGATCACGTGCGTGCATCCGGTAACCCATATCTGGGCTTCATACCCGCCGACAATCAGGTGGCGGTCATGGTATATATCGAACAGCTCCGGATGAAGGGGCCGGTCGTAGAGGTAATACCTCAGTGACGAAATTCTCTGTTGCTGACGAGTATCCATGATGCCTGAGCTCTTGTAACTTCTCTCGTGGATTCAGAGGCGGCGGGCGAGCCTCCTCGGAACCCATGACTTCCTACTGCCATTATACAGCACAGGCCCTGGTATGCAAAGTGTCCTGCTGGTCAATAATATATCGCGGACTTCAGGCGCTCTTTCCACTGGTCAATTGGTGCCCGGGACAGCCGGTAAGCAGTGATCAGTGATCAGTGATCAGTAACGACAACGACGCGCGAAACCGCAAGCGGTTTGATGCGCGCGGGCAAACACGTTCATCCGCTCGCCACAAAACCGCTTGCGGTTTCGCGCGTCGTTACTGCTCACTGATTACTGTCTTTTCGTGGCGATGGCGGAGCTTGCGATACTTGACTACCGCGTAGTAGATCAGTCCGTAGGATATTACGCCCAGCGATAAGCCCACGATAAGGCTGCCTATCCAGAGCGGCCAGAATACCTGCCACGTTGCGGCCCACCAGTTCTGGACCGTTTCCAACCATGAGCCAGTGAAGGTCATTGCCTTGGTGAAATCGGGATCTGGAGAATTGCTGCCTAACACCCACTTACCGATCTTGTAGTTTGGCCAGAAGATCGGTACGAGTGTGGCGGGGTTGGATATCCACACAAACGGTACGCCGACAAGCTTATTTGCCCCCAGCAACCACGCCATCGCCACCACCAGCAGCATCTGGAAACCGACGGTGGGCGTCCAGGTGATGAACATACCAATGGCCACGCCCAACGCTATGCGGTGGGGCGTGTCATCCACGTGCAGGACCCTGTAGATGAAAAAGGCCTTGAGCTTTCTTAAGATAAAACGATGCGGCATGCTTCGTTCTCCGGTCTGCGTTCAGGCGGTCAGCCGCCTGGCGTTTGTCAGCATTGCGTCCGCTGCTTCGATAACTTCGTCGGGGTCAATAATCTGCATGCAGGATATGTGGCTGCACCGTTTCCTGAGGCAGCCGCCGCATGGGATATCCGCCACGATTGCCCGCCCGCTGCGGTACGGACCGGTACGCTCAGGGCGGGTCGGACCGATCAGGACAACCGATTTGACTCCTACTGCCGGAGCGATCAGCGCGGCCGCTGAATCGCCGCAGATCACGCCGCCGGACGCGGCGATCATCGCCACGAGCTGGGTGATGCGCGTCTGTCCGGCGAGATTAATCGCCCCGGCGCCCGCATTTCGCATCGCAGTTTGGCAGAGATCCCGGTCGCCCGGTGCGCCCATTAACACCACGGTCGTCCGCTCGGTCATAGCCGATATCACCCGCTGCCAGTGTCGCGACGGATAGAGCTTGGTCTCCCATCGCGTGGGCGGTACGCAGACGAGGAACCCGCCGGTCCGCAGGTTATTGGTTCGCAGAAAATCATCGGCGAACTCCTGTCCTTCCGGCGCGATCTGGAGGGTCATGTCGTCGCTGCGTGCGTCGATGCCCAGGTGTCGCGCCAGTTCGATGTTGCGGTCGACCGTATGCAGCGCTTCGGGGGCGAAGCGATGGTTGTAGAACCACGCGGCGCCCTCCCTTGCCGAGGCGAAACCCGTTCGCACCGCCGCGCCGGTCGCCCTGGTGAATATCCCGCTCCGCAGCAGACCCTGGAGATCCAGCACCCAGTCGAAATGCGAGCGCCTCAGATTCCACAGAAAACTCACCACAAGCCCCGCCGCACTGACAGACCGCCACGCCTTGCCCATTCTCCCGCGATCGAAACCGACGATTTCGTCGAGGTCGCTATCGTGCGATATCAGCGCGGCGCAGTTAGTGTTCACCAACCACGAAACGCGGCAGTGGGGGAACGTTCTTTTCAGACCTCGAAGGACGGGCATGGCGGTAATCACGTCGCCCAGAGCACTGGGCTTGATGATGAGTACCCGCCGGGGCGCCGATGGAGCTGCTCTGGCGATCATGCCTGCGCCCTCCCGGCGCCGCGTTGACGCTTGCGCTGGCGTTTGCGGCGGGATTTTATCTGCTGGCTGAGCTTCCTGGCGGACCACTGCTGCAGCACGCGCCAATACGGTTTGAATTCGATTCTCCCGGCGCCGGGGCGCCGCAGGTAGCCCAGGAGCATCCTCAGTCGCCCGGTATGGCTGACGGAGGTACACTCCAGCAGCGACACGTTGAGGCGCATCAGGCCCTGGAACCGCTGGCGCATGGATATGTGAGCGACACGCTTCAGACCGTCGAGATCGATCAGGACGACGTTCGGACCGTCTTCCAGCGTCCAATGCACCAGGATATTTCCGCTCTTGAGGTCCCTGTGTACCAGGTTGTTGTCGTGCAGGCGCCGCACCATGTGCCCGAGGCTGCTGAGCACGTTGCGGGCGATGGACTCCTGCTTATCCTCGCTGAGTTCGGCTAGTTGCGGATCGGCGACATGCGTCAACCGCGTGTGCAGGAACTGGTTGAGGTGCGATGCGGCAACGGTTTCAGTGATCAGGATGCTGTCGGTCAGAAACGGTCCGGTTCTTTTCTCGATTGCCGCCAGCGGAAGGGCGGTGTCCACGCCGCGGGTCATCATCTGGTGACCGATACGAAACGCCCGCAGCGGGCGGGAAGCACGAAGACAGTCGAAGATTATCTTCCAGGTCCGCTTGCGGCGGGGACGTTTGATATGAACGTCCAGTTCGACCTCGCCGACCTTCAGACGGCGCCTCACTACCCGCCCGGAGGGACTGTCCTTGATGATTTCAACCCCGTCGCCTTCAAGCAGCTCCGGTCCTCGGGCCAGCACCTCGCTCCAGCCCTCGGCGGTAAGTACATGACTTGCGGCGGTGGACCCCGGGGGGCGATGTTTCGATGCCAGTACAACGTACCCTTTCCAGTGTCCGGGTAGGGAGATGTCGGTGAAATAGCGATTCTTACCGGTGACGCGGCGGTCTCTGTGCGCGCGATGTTTTCGCGTGTGTCTCCGGGCCATCTGGTCGATAAGGAACTCCCAACCGCGCAGCGTGCCCCTGGCGCCGCTTTCAGCGAGGTAGTGTTTGAGGAAGCGCAGTCGCTGCGTGCGGGTTGTCGTGTCGCGGCGATCGTGGAGTAGTTGTGCGAGGTTGGCTGTCCGGGCCAGCCTGGACAGGCGCATGCGGCGCTTGAGGCGGTGCAGATCGGTCATCACGAGCCTCGGGGCGCCTTCCCGCGGGACCACGAGGATATTACCGAGATGCAGATCGCGGTGAATTACTCCCGCCGCATGCATGCGGGCCACCATCTCCGCGAGGGCTTTCGTCGCGCCGGCGATTGCGGGCTTTCCGGCGTCGCCGGCGGCGAGCTGCTCGTCGTACCACCGATCGCCTGGCAAGGCGCCTTGGACGGCGACTGTCGCGTACCATTCCGGACCGCGGGATGATGCAGCTAACGGCTCGGGCGTTTCAACTCCCGCCGATCGCAGGTACTGCGCGTAGTACAATTCGCGCGAGGCGTGGCTGACTCCGAGCGTGCGCGCGACGCGATGGAAGAACGATTGCCCGTGAAAGTGTTTGAGGTAGATATCGGTGCCGCCGACGTTTCCGCGATAGACCGTGCGGGAGGTGTTGTGCTTCACCCGCGTCCAGTCCGGTTCGCGCGGCGCGTCGAGGGATGCTGTCCGGCCGGTCAGAAGCGCACGGGCCTCGTCGCCGGCGTATGCTATCCGGGAATCGCGTTTCTGCGGCGGGTTGTCTGGTTTCTGTGGGGCGGGCATTGCGTGTCAGTGGTTTTTGCAGCGGGCATTATAGGACGGCGGGGTGAGTTTCTTCAAGAACGTCCCGAAACAACGGTCGAATAGATCGAGCGAAGTGTGGCGGCTGCGATGTCCGGAGCGAACTTCTCAGCGGCCAGTATTGAAGCTTCCCGCCCGAGTGTTTTCCGGAGTTTCGCGTCTCGGGCGAGGGTCAGCAGGTTATCGGCGGCTTGTCGCATGTCACCGGGCGGCGAGAGCAGAGCGGCGCGCCGATCTGTTGTGCAGTCGGCAATTTCCGGACGATTGGTAGCCAATATGGGCAGTCCGCAAGCCATCGCGTCGGCAAGTGCGCCCACGCCGCAGTCGTGGCGTTGGAGAAAGACCGCGGCGTCCGCGGCGGCAAGCGCGTCAGATGGGCTGAGGTTCCCCGCGGTGAAAAATATCTCGCTGTCGTGCCCGGTCGATCGGGCGAAAGCTTCAATGGCGCCGCGTGCCGGCCCGCTTGCGGGGAAGACCAACCTGGTCTGATCGGTGATGATGCGGGCCATCGCGTGCGCCCAGCAGGCCTGCTTGTGTCCGTTTGCATGGACCATTTCGCCTCCCGCGGCCAGCAGGAATTGCCCGTTATCTATACCGAGTTCGCCGCGGGTGCTGGTGCGCCGCCGGTTGGCGTCGCCATTCGCCTCGGCGATCGGCGGAAGGACGAAAACACGCTTCGGATCCAGCCCGAGGGCGATCAACTCCCGTCGCTGCGCGTCAGTGGGGACGGTGAGTGTCCAGAGTCCGTCGAAAACACCCGATATTGCGATGTCGACCTGGTGGATTCCGCGAAGATGCGACAGCGATAACAGGACGCTCCTTCCTTGGGCGGCCCATCGCGCGGTTTCCGCCGCCGCGGGCGACCAGGCGTGGAGGAGGTCGGCATCGCCGGTGAGTTTGCGAAGCTGCAGGCTCGCCAGAGCAGCGCTGCCCAGCGGCGCGCGTAGGGAAACCGTTTCGCGATCGAACTGTCTGACCGGTCCGATCGACACGACGGTTTCGCTCGGGGAGGCAAGTGCGCAGGCCTGTGCGAGCATGTCCGCGGGTGCATCGTCGCCGATTATGTGAATTGCATGAGCCATTGGGGCAGCGGTGCTTGATTGTGTCTCTAGCGTCTGGGCAAGGCGGAGTTGCTCGAAGGCGTGGATGGATAGATTTGGCAGCCCCACCCGTCCCAGTCTATGCGTCCGGGCGCCATGAACTGCTTGTGCGTCGTGGCGCCGGGAGCGAGGGTGGGGATATCGAACTTCTTCTGCCACACCATCTTCTTGTCCTTATAGAGCTTGAAGTACCCAAGTATGTTTCCGCGTGCGGCGGTCGCCTGGTTCTTGAGCGTGAAGGATATCTGCAGCAATTCCAGGTTGGCGTTGGATGGGTCCGCGACCAGGTTCAGGGTCACGTTCTTTGTCGTTACGTCGTAGTTGTAGTGGAGAGCATCGACTTCCTCGTCGCTCAGCGACGCGTAAGCCTTTCTCAGTTCGTGTTTCATCCCATCCAGTTCCCTCTTGAGCTGGGGGCACCTTGGGCAGCCCGGTGCGACACCGACGTGCCCGCGGACTTCGGTGTGATGCTTCTGGCGTATGTCCTGGACGGCCTGCATCCTGGTGTCGTCAAATTTCCTTTGAAGGTCATTGAAGTCCCTTACGGCGCCATTGCGGCTGATCCACGCTACGACCGTAAGTACGACGCTGATCACCAGGAGCGCTCCCAGGATCATCGTGGCGGCCATCAACCCGCCATTACCCGAACCGCGAAACTGATCGTAACGCCCCTGTCCCGTACCGCGAGTTTGCCCGCGTTGAACGTATCTGGCCATGATTGTGCCGCCTTTCGCTATGACTATCGGGAAACGCCGACGCTGTAATTAGACTCTTAGACGCCCGGGAGGTCCACATGTTTCAGTAATTCCACAGGTCTACTTCGGTTGTCGCTCGTCGAGACGTTCGATGCGCACCACCGCCGGCCAGAGCCCCGTAACTTCCCTCCGCGGTACGATGTTCGCGGGGTACTTCTCGTTGAGCGGTTGGAGGCGGAGGGTCGCCGGGTCGTCCTGGTAGACTCTCTTGAAGGTCGTTTCGCCTGTATCGAGGCGTACGAAACAGTCCTGTCCGCTCTCGGCGGGGGTGTTGGGGGCGAAGATCACGATATCGCCCTCGTGGTAATCCGGTTCCATCGAATCGCCGACAACGCGAGCGGCGAATGCCTGGGGGTCTTGTATGTCCGGGCATCGCACGTACTCGTCGGCGATGCTCGGCGGATAGTCCAGGTCCGTGAAATCCGTGGGGTAACCGGCGGGGACCTTGTTGATTATGGGTATGTCGCTCTTGCCTGGTGGGTGCTGGTCGTTGGATTCTGTGGAACTCATCGCGCTGTTCTCCCGCCATTAGTGGGCCGAGGGACATTATAGTCTGCCGCCCCGATTCGTGCAAGATAGCTGAGAGGCGCAGGGCAATCGCATCCAAGGCCTCTTCTGTCAGGATGTCGAGGAGATCGAAGGCCTGCAGACTCTTCGCGCCGGGCGGGTCGGGTGTCACAATTGGTTTACAGGTGTCACAGGCTGACCCAGCGTGCGGAAGAGTGGTACTACTTGTAATGTCGTAGACAAGATGCGATCGGTGGCGTTGGGCGAAGGTTTGCTGGGCGAGGGGGTTAGCGAGGATTCGCCTTCCCCCGTTGCCTGTCTACTTACCACTTACTACTGTTCACCTTTCTCGCGAAGCGCGGTTCACACCTGTCGGGTTTGTGACGTGCGGGTGTGTGACTGGATTCCTGTCCCGGTCCGGCCGTTAAGCTGTCGGCGTCCGTCGTTCACTTGGCTATTGGAAATTCCTTGCTGGAT